>JAIRLK010000094.1 GCA_031259515.1 Treponema sp.
AGGTCCCCATCCAGAATTCCCGCCCCGGTCATTGAATCCCCCTGAACCCGTAATGCGTAGTAGGACCCCTCCCCCTTAATCATCGAACGGAGAACCGGGATTGTCCCTTCCCAGTTGGATTCCACATTGATAGGAATACCCGCTGCCACATACCCCAGAATAGGTATCTCCACAAAGCCCGCCGGGTCCTCCTCATCCGCCGTATTGATGATTTCTATCGTCCGGGGACTCTTGCCCATGCGTATACGGTTCTTTTTCTTCAAAACCGCCAGGTGATCATAAGCGCCCTTTATTGATATGTCAAAATGTTCCGCTATTTCCCGCACCGTCGGCGGATACCGGGCATTGATGCAGCTTCTGATGAAGGACAATACTTCCCGTTGGCGTCCGGTAAGTTCTTTCATCTTTCAATCCTTTTTATATTTCCGTAATTTTGCGTGGAGATTGCTGGGATATATTCCAATAGCTTCCGCAGTCCGTGATATAATACCGCCGTTCCGCGCAAGCTGAAATTCCAAATACCGTTTTTCAAATGAATTCTTCGCCTCTGTATACCTTAGATTCAGTATATCCCCAAACTCCTGATTTTTCATAGCCGGGTATCCGGGAGGCAGAAAATTTTCATTGATTTTCGAATTTTCCCCCGAACTTTCCCCCCCCAGGTTTTTTTGAATCAGATTTTGCAGATCCCCGGCGCCGGCCCTATCCCCTCTGTACATGACCATAATACGTTCAGCCAGATTCTTGAGTTCCCGAATGTTACCCGGCCAGGGCTGGGACATGAGGAACTCAACCGCGCTGTTGTCCAGCGCTATATGGCCGGCGCCTATATCCTTTAGAAAATGAAGGAGAAGAAGCGGTATGTCTTCCGCCCGTTCCCGCAGGGCCGGAAGTCTAATAGGAATGACGTTGAGGCGGAAGAAGAGGTCCTGCCTGAATTTGCCCCGCCCGCACTCCTGTTCCAGGTCTTTGTTGGTGGCCGCCACGATGCGGGCGTCTACATCCAGGGTCTTCTCGCCCCCCACCCGTTCCACCTTTCCTTCCTGGATCACCCTGAGCACCTTGGACTGGGCGGCAAGGCTCATATCCCCAATCTCGTCCAGGAAGAGGGTACCGCCGGACGCCATTTCAAAGCGCCCCCGGCGGCGGGAAACCGCGTCGGTAAAGGCCCCTTTTTCATGTCCAAAGAGTTCACTTTCTATGAGCGTGTCCGGAATAGCGGCGCAGTTTACCTCCACAAAAGGCTTGGCGGCCCGGCCGGAAAGGCGGTGTATGGCCCGGGCCGCCAGTTCCTTACCCGTACCGTTCTCTCCGGTGATGAGGATGCGGGCTTCGGAAGCCGCCGCCTGGCGTATCAATTCCCGGACATTTTCTATGGCCGGGCTTTTCCCGATGATTTCATCTTCCCGCAGGGTGTTTTTTTTTAGCCCCCGGTTCTCTTCCTTGAGCTTCTGCATGGTCAGCGCGTTACGGCAGACCGTCAGCACCTTGTCCAGGGACAAGGGCTTTTCCAGGAAGTCGAAGGCCCCGAGTTTTACCGCCCGCACCGCCATATCCACATTGGCGTGGCCGGATATAACCACAACCTCTATGCCGGGCCATTCCTTCTGTATCCGTTCCAGAGCCTCCAGCCCACCCAGGTTAGGGAGGAGCACGTCAAGGAAGATCAGGTTTATCTGCTCTTTTTCAAGAATCGCTATTCCGACAAGGGCGTCTTCGGCGGTCAAGACCCGGTAGTTCTCATCCTCAAGAATGGATGCGAGGGTCCGCCGTATACCAGGTTCATCATCAATGATAAGAATTTTGGTCATGGTTTTATCCCCTCTTCGTAACTATTCAGCCGTAGCGTGATTTCAGAACGTTTCTTGTTCTCCAGCGCTTTAACAAAGGGGGCTGCCACCCCCAACCGGGTTAAGAACCGGCGCCGCGTTGTCCAGGGGGAAATCAATAAAAAAGGTGGTTCCCTCCCCTTCCGCCGAGTTGAACCAAATCGTACCGCCGTGATCGTTGACAATCCGTTCCACAATGGGAAGCCCAAGGCCCGTCCCCGATTCTTTGGTGGTAAAATACGGCGTAAAAACATTGCCGTAGTCTTCCTTAAGGATTCCCCTGCCGGAATCCTGAACGCTCAATCTACAATAACGGCTCTCCCGCTTTTTGACAAGATCGGTCCTGATTTCAATTTGCCCCGCCCCGTCCATGGCGTCGATTCCATTGATGATGAGGTTGGTCATGATCTGGGTGATATGGCGTTTGTCCATCTTGACCAAAACGCCGTCCTGGATGTATTGAGTGTCAAAATGTACCGCGGAATGGGAACTGCGGTAGGGAACAATTACCTCCTCTATGGCTTCCCGCAGGGGAGTCCGGGTTTGGGCGGACGGCTCCAGGGGCCGGGAAAGGGTCTGGAATTCCTTGACCAGGATGGAAAGCCCCTCGACTTCCTGGATGATTGCCAGCATAGAGGTTTCCACAATTTCCCCTATGCGGGCGGGATCATTCCGCCACCGCCTGAGAACCCGTTCCGCAGAGAGTTTGATGGGGGTTAGGGGATTCTTGACCTCGTGGGCAAGCTGCTGGGCCATGTTCTTCCAGATGGAGATCTTCTCCGCCCGGATCAGGGAACCCTGGGTCTTTTTCAGGTCATTGATCATGGCGTTGAAAGACCGGATAAGGAGCCCCAACTCGTCACGGGGCTGAACCATTATCTGAATGGAGAAATCCCCTTCCGCCACCCGCCGGGTCGCATCGGTGAGTTCCATCAGGGGCTGAGACACCCGCCGGGTAAAGGAGATGGCGATGATCATCGTCAAGAGCAGCGTGGGGAGAAAGAAAACCCCGTAGAAGAACGCCAGGATGGTTCTGAGGTTGATGCGTATCGCGTCAATAAGTTCGAATTTGGCCTTTTCGTTTTCTATGTTTTCTACCGCCGCGTCAAACCCGGCCCCCAAACCGCAGCTTACCAGCCGTATCACATTGGGAGCGGGCCGCAGGATGTACCGCACCGTGTCTATATCCCGCGGCAGTTCCCGTGAAACAAAACCCCGCAAGGTCCCCGGCGGCGCCGTAAGTTCCCGGCCAGGGTCTCCTACGAAACCCCGGCTGACCCAGGCCCCGTCTTCGCCGGACAGGAAATCCTGCACCCCGGCTATCCCCAAAGCGGCCAGGTCCTCCGCCATCCGGGCCAGGGCTGCGTCCTCCGGGGAATCTTCCTCCTCAGCGGTTTCCGCCGCGGTTGCCGCTAGGGACAGCGCCAGGTTCATGGCGGGATCAAAATTCATGGCCCCTATCTTCTGTTCAAACTGATCCAGGCGAAGGGAATAGGAGTCCATGGCGAAGCCCTGGGCATCCGCCAGGGCCTGGGTAACCCGGACGGTGCGCCAAAACTGGAGGAGTTCGTACAAAGCCTGGGAGGTTATGACCGTTACCGGTATGGCGGTGAAGATGGCGGTAACGATGAAGTACGCGAACAGGCGGGTCTGAAACTTACTCCCCGTTCTGCGGGCGATATAATCCTGAATCAATCTGGCAACCGAGACGGCCAGAATGACGAGGAGCGCCAGGGGTATGGTGAAGAAAACAACGAAAGACAGGGGTTCCGGAACGGTTCCGTCCCGCAGGAGTTCCGCCGAAAACCTGCGGGAAAACAGAATCGACAGAATACAGAGCAAGAGGTAGATGAGCATAAGCCCTTTGACATTGATGAAAAAATATTTAGGATGAATTTTGATGCTTTTCACGGTTTCCCGATTGCGGCTTCACTCCTCTTCAAATTTGGAATCAAACAGCTTTACCAGGGCGTCCACTGCCGCCTGTTCGTCCGGACCTTCCGCGGTGATCTTGATTTCCGTCCCGTAGGCCGCCCCCAGGGTGATGATACCCATGATGGACTTCCCGTTGACCCGGTCGCCGTCTTTTTCCAGGTATATGGTACACTGAAAATCTTTAGTGGTCTGCACCAGAAGGGCAGATGGGCGGGCATGTATGCCGGCGCGGTTTTGTACCCTAACAACTCGTTCTGTCATACCAGATTCCCTGCCGTTTTGTCCTGAAATTATTCAGATTATGTCTTCCTGCCCAAAATAGACCGAGCGGGCGTTATCGCTCTCGATCCATTTGAGGATGTTCCTATTGAATTCCCTGGCGGAATTATACCCCATTTTCTTAAGCCGCTCGTTCATGGCCGCGGTTTCTATGATGATAGGGATATTCCGCCCGGGCTTTACGGGAATCTCCAGCTTGGGGATGCTGACCCCCAGGATTTCCATGACCTTCTCTTCTATGCCCAAACGGTCGTAGCTCTTCCTGGAATCCCACTCTTCCAGAACCACCACAAGCTGTATCTGTTTCCGGTCCCTGATGGCCCCGACCCCGAACAGGTGGGTTACGTTGATTATCCCAAGCCCCCGTATTTCCATGTGGTGGCCAATGATCTTGTTGGCCCCGGAACCCATGAGGATATTCCCGTTGACGCACCGTATTTCCACCACATCGTCCGCCACAAGCCGGTGGCCCCGCTCTATAAGCTCCAGGGCGTTCTCGCTCTTTCCAACGCCGGAGTCCCCCAGGATAAGGATTCCCACGCCGTAGACCTCCACCAGGACGCCATGTATACTCTTTTGGGGCGCGAAGATATCCGAAAGGATGCGCATGATCCGGGAAGAAAACTCCGCCGTCCCCAGATCGGTCTGGAGTATGGGGCATTGGGCGTTCTCGGCCTCCTCGAAAAATTCCCGGTCCGGCGTCAGGTTATGGGTAAAGATACAACAGGGGATGGGATAGGCAAACATCTGTTTGACGGTTTCGAGCGTTCGTTCGCCGGTAAGTTTCCGCAGGTATGCGGCCTCGCCGCGGCCAAAAAGCTGTATGCGCTGGGACGCGAAAGATTCGTAAAACCCGGATAAGGCCAGGCCGGGCCGGTTCAGGTCAGGAATATCTATCTTTCTGGTTAAACCTTTACGGCCGCCTATGCAATGCAGATTAAGGGAATTATGTTCCTTCAGGTCTATATCAATAAGATCCAGCACGGTGAACTGCCTTACAGCCATAGGCGCATCATACCCTAAAAAAGCGGATTAGTGAATAGGCCGATTGAAGGAGTGTCAACGACCAATAGAAATGGCGCATTAGGCGGCTTGGATGCCGGCTGTTTGGCCTCCCGTTTGGTTGTATTTCTTTGATTTTAAGCGGCTTGTTCTTCCCGTGAACGCGTATCGTTCCGTATCAGGCCGTGCAGTTCTTTTATTACGCCGCATAGCCGGCATACGCGGCAATGAGTGTCTGTCCACAATGGAGACTCTTTATAGGCAGTCACCAGTGCCTGATCGTGAGATGATTTCGGTTAAATTCAAGTTTATGCGTTTGTCCTGCCGTCATCCCTTTACGCCGGCGTAGGCGATGCCTTCAACGATATACTTTTGAGCGCACACGTA
>JAIRLK010000116.1 GCA_031259515.1 Treponema sp.
GCTATCGCCGTCCCCGCCGCATTCCCAAACACCAATCTTCCTTTTTTTATTTATTCTTTTTGAGCGCTAGTAGGCTGTCAAGACTAAAAGACCAGATAACTCCGAAGAAGAATAACCACGGAGTACACGGAGTTTCACGGAGATAAAGAGCGGATTTCTGCCAAAACTCCGTGTTTCTCCGTGTCCTCCGTGGTTTCTCTTCATTATTTGTAATCGCTCATATCATCGTGTTTGGTCTTGACAACCTACTAGCTTTATATTTTCTTGGTAGAAGCACTATACCTGGGCCTGTTCCAAAACTAATTACTGTGCGCTAAACGCGCGCGTTTTGGAACAGCCTTGCCTATTCAGCACATTTCCCCGTAAAACTTCCGCATCACCTCAAAGGCGAGTTTCTTTGTTTTCCGGTCCTGGCCGATAAGACCCTTGCGGTTAAACCCTTGCTGATACCGGTTGAGCCGCCGGGGGCAGCGGAAGTCATAGAGTATCCAGGGGGTAACGCCGGCAATATAGGGGCACTTTTTGAAGGCCGCCGCCTGTTTCTCGTAGAGGTCCTTCTGTTTGTCCTCGGTGAACAGATCCTCCGCCGTACCCCGCTGGCCGCTCCGGGCCCCGCCGCCGAATTCGCAGATTAGTACCGGTTTGCCGGGATTGGAGTTGGCCAGGATTCGGGGCAGCTTGTCAAAATCAGGATCGTACCAGCCGTAGTATTCGTTGATGCCTATCACGTCCAGGGAAGCGGCAAGGCGGTCCTCTATCATCAGTTTTTCATGGTTGATAAGGCAGGCAGCGGACACCAGGCGGGAATCGTCCAGGCTCCGGGCCTTTGCCGCCAGCTTTGACATAAAACCGTACCGGGCGTCGGTGTCGGCGTTTTCGTTGCCCACAGACCAGATGATGACGCTTGCCCGGTTCCGGTCCCGCTGTATCAGCTCGGCAAGCTGATTCTCCGCGTCCCGGTAGGTATCGGGATTCTCAAAGGCCACGGCCCAGTACACCGGAACCTCTTCCCAAAGGAGCACCCCCTCCTCATCGGCGATGCGGGCAAAACGGGCGTCGTGGGGGTAATGGGCAAGACGCAGGTAGTTCCCGTTCATCTCTTTTAAATGCCCGATAGCGGCCCGGATAATGTCAGGGGTGGTGGTCTTCCCCAGCGTTTCATGATCCTCATGGACGCAGATCCCCTTAAGGAATATTCTCTTGCCGTTAAGGAAAATCTCATGCCCCCTGGCCCTTATCTCCCGGAAGCCGGCGGTATCCTCTACCGTATCGGCGGTCTTTCCCGATGCGCCGGGGATATAGGCGATGCGCAGGTCATAGAGCTTAGGCGATTCGGGGCTCCAGAGTTCCGGTTTGGCGGAAAACTCCGCCTGCCCCCTGCCGCCCGGAAGGGCAAGTTCTTCCCGGATGCCCAGGCCCGGAATTTCCAGCAGCGCCTTTCCTCCCGCGGCTTTGTCCGAAAGGAAAACATCCGCCTTTATCGTTGAGAATTTTCCGTCCGGGACCAGCCTGATAAACCAATCCCTGATAAACACCGGGGGGGTCCTGACCAGGAAGATGTCCCGGTAGATGCCCCCGTAATTGAACCAGTCGGTGTTTTCCATGGGGATACGCCGGGGATCCCGGCGGGCGTCAACCACGACGATGACGCGGTTCTCTTCCCGTACCGCGCCGCTAATGTCCGCGTTGAAGGGGGTTGAGCCGCCGTCGTGGGTTCCGATGAACTCGCCGTTCAAGAAAACCGAGGTCCGGTAGGAGGCGCCCTCAAAACGGAGGTGGAGCCGTTCGCCCGGCTCATGGGGAACATAACGGAATGTCCGGGTATACACGCCGGAACCCTCAAAATAGAAAAGCTCCGGTTTTTCCATGTTCCATGAGGCGGGTACGCTTATCCGGTCCCAGCCTTCCCAGTCCCAGTCCGGGGGCCGGGGCCTGCCCGACGGGTCGGCGGTTTCTTCTTTGTACCACGACGCCCTCCTGCAGGTATCGTAGAGGTCTGCGGCGAAATTCCACTTTCCGTTGAGGGATTCGGTTTTCCGTCCGCTGATATTCAACAGGGCCGATCCCTCAAGCCGCTTTTCCAAATAAAACCGTTCATAACCTGTGTCATGAATGTCCGCCTGGTAATTGCCTGATGTTTCATTCATTAAAGTCTCCTAATGCGATACGGGGCTCTGCCCCGCACTCCGCCGGGGGGTTTAGAACCCCCCGGTCCCCCATGAGTTAGCCTTTTACGCCGGTGGCCGCCACGCCTTCGACAAAGTATTTTTGCGCCGCCAGGAAGATGATCATTACCGGTATTATGGAGATGAAAGACGCCGCCATTTGCGGGCCCTTGTAGGTGTAGAATTCATTCGTAAAATCGGACATCCCCAAAGGCAAGGTCTTTAAGTTCTGGCTGGTGATGTAGATCAGGGGGGCGAAAAAGTCGTTCCAGAAATACCGGAAGGCAAAGATGATCTGGGTGGCGAAAACCGGCTTTGCCAGGGGAACCATGATCCGGGCAAAGATAAGAAAATCGTTGGCCCCGTCAATATGGGCCGCTTCCACATAACTGTCGGGGATGGTCATAAAATACTGCTTTATCAGAAAGGTGCCGAAGGCGGTAAACGCGCCGGTAAGGATCAGCGCCCCGTGGGTGTTGTAAAGCCCCAAAGCCCGGACAATCAGGAACTGGGGAATGATGATGGACTGAACGGGGATCATTATGGAGACCACGTAAAAGATAAACAAAACGTCCCGGCCCTTCCATTTAAGTTTGGAAAAGGCATAAGCCCCGGTCGTAGCGGTGATAAGCTGAATCAAAACGATGATAAAGGTAAGTTTCGCCGAATTCCAGGTGTACAGGGGGAAGCGGTCCGCCAGTTGGTTGAAATTTTCCGCAGTCGGCGTTTTCGGGATGATCCGCATGGGGAAATCGTAGATCTGGGAATCGGGCTTAAAGGCGCTGGAAAGCATCACCACCAGGGGCATAAAAATAATGAAGCTCACCGCCAGGAGGATACAGAGCCTAAGGCCCTTCAGAATATACGAAGATACGGTTTTCTTGCTAGACAATGTCATAGGTTACCCACTTCTTTTGACCCTGCTGTTGGATCAGGGTTACGGCAAGGATGATTATCAACAGAATCACCGATTCTGCGGACGCATAACCGAAGCGGAATTGGGAAAAGGCGTTTTTGTAAATATCAAACACCAGTACCGAAGTAGCCCCCGCAGGGCCGCCCCCCCATTGGCCGCCGGTGAGGATGTATATCTGGTCGAATACCTGGAAGGCCCGGATGATCGCCATCGTTACGGAAAAAAAGATAATCGGGGAAAGTCCGGGAACGGTAACGGAAAAGAACCGGCGTACCGGCCCCGCGCCGTCTATGGCTGCGGCCTCGTAGAGGGCGGCGCTGATAGTTTGGAGGCCGCCCAGAAACAGCACCATATAGTACCCGAAATTTTGCCACACCGTTACCATGATGATGGTAGGAAGGGCGGTTTTTTCCCCCGACAGCCAGGGCAAGGCGGGAAGCCCCAGGGAGACAAGGAACTGATTTACCGGCCCCCGCCCGGGATCGAGGATGAGGGAAAACACCAGGCCCACCGCCACCGAAGAAAGCACATTAGGCAGAAAGATAACGCCCCGAAAGAAATTTCTTCCCCGGGATCTTTCGTTGAGGGCCAGGGCAAAGCCCAGCCCAAGGGCAAGCTGAAGCAAGACGCTCCAAACGGTAAAATTCACCGTAATGGACAAATACCGGAGGAACGAAGCGCTCTTAAACGCATTGATATAATTGGTAAGTCCGAGGAACCGGAAACGGAGGCCTCCGGAAAAGTTGGTCAGGGAAATGCCAAACGCCGCGAAAATGGGCAGCGCCATAAACAGGAGAAAACCCAGGAGACTGGGGAAAATAAAAACGGCTACCACCGGCCAGGGGGTACGCTGTAAACTTCTCATAACCGCCTCTCAATATAAACAACCCCGTTACCGGGGGGGTCCGGGGGGCCAAGGCCCACTGTCAACAAGTTAAGCAAACAGCCCGTCATTGCGAGCGCAGCGAAGCAATCCAGATGCCCGCCTGGATTGCTTCGGCGCTACGCGCCTCGCAATGACGGCTTTGCCAGCGCCCCCTTCCTAATTTGTGGTGTCGATAATTTCCTGCAAACCGGCTCTCAGCCGTTCGTCAAACTGGCTGTCGGGAACCTTATCCAGGAGGTATTCTTCCTGGAGGGTATTGATC
>JAIRLK010000180.1 GCA_031259515.1 Treponema sp.
CCCCCCCCCCCCCCCCCCCCCCCCCCCCCCCCCCCCCCCCCCCCCCCCCCCCACCCCCCCCCCCCCCCCCCCCCCCCCCCCCCCCGCCCGTGGGACTTACAGGTGAACAATCTCAAAAATATCGACAGGGCGGCGCCTTGGCCGAGCGGAGGCGTACTTTTCCCCCGCCCGGAAACTCAATCTTGGAGTGTGCGGGGGCCGGTCAAGAAAAAAGCAGGTGCAGGAAAAAGGCAACGCCCAGGAGGTCTGCGGAACCACCGGGGCTGATGTTCTTTTGTGTGAACTCCCGGTCAAGCCGCCGGGCCTTTTCCGTTGCGGCCAGAGGATCGGGATTCTTTTCCAAAAATTCCCGAAGGTCCTCTTGTACGGCCCGGAGGGTCGCCAGGTCCGAGCGATGGATGATGTTGGTGTCGTCGAGCCGGGCCAGGATGCCGAGGAGTATGACGATCCCGGCATCGTTAAGAGAGATCCCCTGTTCCAGCATACGAGCCAGATGGGGAAGGGCATAATCTCGTACCACGGGAAAACCCCGGGATACTTCTCCCCGTATGCCGGCAATCCCCTGGGAACGGTAGATCGCTTCACCGTGGGAAAGAGCGCGGCCTGCACCTGCAAAGTCGGCTTTGAGGTTCCGCGTCATGCTTTGGCATAGGGCGAAAAGCGCTTCCGCCGGGGGCCGCTCCTGGTCGTGAAACAAAAAACCATAAGCGGCGCTTATGATCCCCAGGGAAAAAATCATCCCCCGGTGGGTATTGGCCCCGCCGGAGGCCTCCCGCATCCGCTCTTCGGCGATCCTGCCGCCCTGCCGGAGGGATTCAAACAGGGCAAGGCCCCCGTCATCCATTTCCGCCGTTTCCCGGTAATCAAAACCCGCAGCGGCGCAATCCGCAAAGAAAGGAGCTATCGCGGCGGTGGAATTGATAAAGGAAAAGAAATCCATGTCCCCGTGGGCCCCGTTGTGAAAACGGTCCACGAGGCCGGGTTTGGGGCTCACCGCCGCCTCGTAGAGCAGGGCTTTTACGGCGGCGGATCGGATCGTCCCCTCCAGATTTTTTCTGAAAAAGCCTCCCAGGATGCTAAAGACCGCTTCTGTCAGTTCTTCCCGGGAGTGGGCTCGCTTTCTGGCGCAACAGAAAGGGTCCCCGCCGCAGATGAGGCAGGACCTTCCGGGACCTCCGCCGTCCCGCCGGGAAATTTTTTCTCCCCGGTCGTTAAAAACATCAATATCAAAGAGCCGCCCCAGATCGTGGCGTTCCTCGGTCCAGGTTCCCAGACGTTTAAGACGCTCACCCGTTTCGGCGGCGGCGATAAGGCCCGTATAGCCGGGGTTCTTTTCTATCCGCTCCTCATGCAGGATGGTTATGCCTTCACTCCGTAAAGCGCGGGAAAAAAAATCCATCTCTTCCCGAAAAGCCCGGAGAGCCCAGGGAAAGTGTTTGTATTCCCCCGGGATGTTAAGGGAGAGGGAAACCAGGGTCCCGGCGGTTCTCCCCGCGCCGGGGTGGAACCGGGCCAGAAGTTCGTCCTGCCGCCGTTTCCGGTCCTCCCGGAAATCGAGAACCTCTTGCAGGGTAACCCGTGTAACCCTGGAACAATGTTCAAACCGGTCTTTGCTCATATCCCGCTTCCGTTCCGTGTCCGCAAATAGTCCATCGTGGAGAGGGGGACCAGTTCCCCAACCTCTTCCAGTCTGCCTTGGGACAGCAGGCTCCTCACCCGGCTGGCGCTTACCGGCGCTCCCCCCTGTTCACGGCGTCGTATCTCCCGCACTTCGATCCCCCAGGTAGGAAGCGCTTCCTTCATCTGCCGGTTATACGCCCTGGTTACCGGGTCCAGCGGCTCTTCCCCCACAAAACGCCGGGTGATTCCCAGGGGACGGGCAAAACATTCCGCGAAGATTTTAAGATCCAGCAGGGCGTTTACCGTTTCCGCCCGAACCGTGTCTTTGATGAAATAATCCGGAAAGGTGGCTGCGGAAATAAGATAGGGGCCTGAGGGATGGACCAGCGCGTTTTTCAGGTGGGCGGTTCCGGCCCTGGCAAGGCGCAGCCGGACCTCTGCGGGAAAGGCGCTTTTTTCCTCGGAAACCACAAAGATATGAAGCGCGCCGCATTCGGCGGCGGCCCGCTCCGCCAGATACTGGTGTCCCAGGGTAAAGGGATTGCAGTTCATCACCACGGCGCCGGTTATTCCCGCCGCCTCGCCTGCCGGCTTTTCAAGGGCAGCCACAAAACCGGCGGCGCCGTTTTTCCTGTTTTCCATCAAAAGGGCGCCGCCGGTTTTCGTGATGGGGGAGAAACCAAGGCTGCTGAATAAGGCTTCGTTTTCCGGTTTGGTAAAAAGAAACAGGTGAAAGATGCCGTTCCGGGCCGCTTCGTCAATCAGCCCGCTTACAATCCGGGCGGCAAGCCCTCCTTCTTGAAAGTCCGGCGACACGGCAATACACTTGAGTATGTTGCCGTCCAGGGAACCGGTTGCCGCTATCTCCTCATCCTCGATAAGACAGAGGGAGTATCCGATCCGAGCATCGTATTTGAGCCCGTTCCGCGCGAGAAAGCCGCGAAGTTCCTCAAGGTATTTTCCCCGAAAGGGAAAACCGGTCCGTATATCCATCATGTACCCTCCGTTACGATTATCACCAGCAGGTTGATGATCTGAGGAAATACCGTCATGGCGATGAGGGCGCGGAAAATCTGAATGATGATGATCCCGGTGTTTTCCACGCCGATGTCGGCGGAACTCAGGGCAATGTCCGACGCGCCCGCAGGGGTAGTCGTCAACATTCCTTCTTTCCGGTTAAAACCGCAAAGGCGGCTGAGTATCTTCCCGGTAATAAAACAGTTGATAATATACCCCGCGATGATGATGATGATAGGCAGAGCGAGGAGCCTGAATCCCCGGACATCCTCCATGCTTATGCCGCCGCCGATATAGCAGCCGCTGATAAGGAGGGCGGACTTTTTTACCCAGGGAGGAAGGTAGGCGAAATCAAAACAGAGCCGCAGTATCAGTACCGCGGTGGTAGAAAATAAAAACGTTCCCGCCGGAATACCGGTAAGGCCGCCGAGAAACCCCGCGCCCAGGGCAAGGGCCAGGGTGCAGGCAAAAGCCTGGGGGGATTTTACCGTAGATTTTACCCGCCGCAGTATGCCTTCAGGAGCCGCGCCGTTCCCCCCGGAGATGGAAGCCTCCGGCGCGGCCGGCAGTTTGCCGCGCTCTTCCATTTTAAGGCGCAGGTTATCATAGGCAAAGATCATGGGGGGGAAAATCCCTACCCCCAGGATGTAGCGGGCCAGTTGGGCCAGGGCAACCTTGGGCGTGTCCGCTCCCATGTCTGCGGCGATGATCGGTATATCCGTAACCCCCCCGGGTACGGCGCACAACAAGGCGGTCAGAAGATCCACCGGGCTTACCAGGTGGATCAAAAAACCGGCGGCTAAATTCAGCGCGAGAAAGGTACCTACCATGATGAAGGTCGGCTTTACCACCTGGGGCAGGCACTTCACGTCGCTCTTTTCCATGGTGCAGCCGATCAACGCGCCGGCAATGACCTGCACCATAAATTTGGTCGGGGAGGGCATATACGCGGCGTTAAACAAAACATTTAACAGGGCCGCTCCCGTCATAGCGCCGATACGCAGCCCGTTGGGAATCCTGAGCAGTATAAAAATTCCGCCAAACACTCCGCCTGCCAGAAGGGTGAGCGGAATGTTAAACAGAATCAGTTGAGAGGACATAGCCGAATCCGGCTGATTATGTCCTGGCCGATTGAACGCTGGCAGGACACTACTTTACCTGGTGGATAAGATCGATGATGCTCCCGTCCCGGTACGTTACAAGCCCCACCACCCGGTCGGTATATTCCACCGGATCAGGCTTGCCCACCAGGGATTCTACCATGGACCGCAGTTCCTCAATGGGGAAGACCGGAAGGCGGGCGGCGGTAAAACGCTCCCTCAGATCCTCCCGTTCCGGGTTCACCGCGATTCCGTGTTCGGTAACGATCACATCCACGGTTTTCCCCGGGGTTACAATGGTTCCCACCCGGTCCACAATGCAGGGCAGCCGCCCACGGGTAAGGGGGCAGACCACGATGGACACCGACGCGCCGTAAGCCGTATCCTGATGGCCGCCAATGGCCCCCCTGATAACGCCGTCCGAGCCGGTAAGTACATTGACGTTGAAATTAACGTCCGCCTCCAGGGCGGAGAGTACCACCACGTCAAGCTGGTTCACCGCCGCACCGGCGCCCCGGGGACTGGCGTAGTATTCCGCCGATATTTGATGATGGAAACGGTTGGTTTTGAGGGAATCCGCCGCCTTGAGATCGAAGCCTTGAACATCCAGCAGCTTCTTGATGAGCCCTTCCTCATGGAGGTCCACGATAGAGCCGGTGATACCTCCCAGGGCAAAACTCGCGGTGATCCCCCGGGCAAGCATCTTTTCCCGCAAGAAGCGGCTTACCGCCAGGGAAGCCCCGCCGGTCCCGGTCTGGAAGGAAAATCCGTCCACCAGCCGTCCGGAGGCTTCGATCACATCCGCCGCAGCCTCCGCCATGACCAGTTCTTTGGGGTTAGTGGTGAACCGGGTCGCGCCGGTCATTATCCCCGCAGGATCCCCGATCTTGTCCACCTTGACAAGGTAATCCACATCGCTTTCGGGAATTCCAAAAGGCACATTGGGGAAATGCACGATGTTGTTGGTGATGATCACCGTTTTTTTCGCGTACTGGGCGTCGCATTTCGCGTACCCCATGGAGCCGCATTTAACCCCCTCATCGCTGTCCCGGGAATAGCCGTTGGCGTTGCCAAAGGGATCGCAGGAAGGGGCCCCTAAAAACGCCACGTCTATAGGAAGCTCCCCGGTTTCAATGGCATAGGCCCTGCCGCCGTGAGAGCGGAAGACCACCGGCGTTTCCATGAGGCCACGGGAAACTTCCTCCGCCAGGCTTCCCCGCAGACCCGATGTTTCTATGCGTCGTATAACCCCGTTTTGTATGTGTTTGATGAGCGGGGCGTGGCAGTCCGTAAGGGACGACGGGGCAAGGACCAGGTTCTTAAAGCCCATTTCCGCCAACTTATCCACCACCATGTTGACGATGTAATCGCCGCCCCGAAAGTGATGGTGAAAGGAAATGGTCTGCCCGTCCTTAAGCCCGCAGAGCCGCACCGCTTCTTCCAGACTGGGAACAATCTTGTTATGCGAAATTTCACGCTGGGCAAGGGTACTGTAGTCCTTTTGCAACGCGTCAACCTCAAAAACACCGTGAATGGCGGTTATGTCTTTGAGGCCGGTGATATATTTCAATTCATCTTTCATGTTACCGACCCTCCTCTTCTAACGCTATGCCCGCTGCCCGGGCCAGGTCCAGCACGTATTCCGCCCGGGTAACGACGGGTTTATCCACCATCTTGCCGTTCAGGGAAATAACGCCGGAACCTTTTTGTTCCGCTTCCCGGATCGCCTCCAGCACCGCCAGGGCGCGGCGTATTTCCTTTTCCGTGGGGGTGAACACTTCGTGCACTATTTTTATCTGCCGGGGATTGATGATGCTCTTGCCGTCAAAACCGAGCTGTTTGATGAGCATCGTTTCTTTCCGCAGCCCTTCCTCGTTATTCACGTCGGAAAAGACCGAATCTATGGCGTCTATGCCCGCGTTCCGGGCTGCGAGCAGCACCATGCTCCGCCCAAAGAGCAGTTCTATCCCATCGGGAGAACGGTTGGTTTTCAGGTCCGTTACATAGTCTTCGGCGCCTATAGCAACGGCGGTAAGCCGTTTACTTGCCAGGGCTATTTCTTTGGCGTTAAGAACCCCTGCGGCGCTTTCCACCGCCGCCATTATCCTGGTTGAAAAGGCGGGAAGCCCCGCCTTTTTTTCAATCGCCGCGATCATGGCCTCGCAGTCCCGCACGTCCTGGGCGGTTTCGGTCTTGGGAAGCCGTATCACCACCTTGCCTATAGGCACAATAGCCTCCAGGTCTTCCCTGCCGGTCTCCGTATGGGGATCGTTAATCCTCACCACCAGTTCCTTGCCGGGATACGAGAGGCTGGTCAGGGCCTGGAACACCAGAAACCGGGCGCTGTCCTTTTCATTCACCGACACGGAATCCTCAAGGTCGAACATCAGGCTGTCCGCCTTGTAGATCCCCGCGTCCTTTATCATCCCCGCGTTGTTTCCCGGAACATACAGCATGGTTCTTCTGAGCTGTCTCATCATGCCCTCCAGTCGTAGGCGGTTTTTCCGGCAGCCCGGTACACCGCAGTCTTTATCCGGGCGCGGATGGTACAGTCCAGCGCCCCCTTATCCACGGCGCGGATCTTCGCGTTACGCACATCCAGGGATTGCAGGGTTCCCATGATGGTCCGCCGTATCTCCCGTCCAAACTGCTTCTCTACGATACTTTCAATCTCTAACTCTATGCCCTTATCGCCGGGCTCCACCGTTATCATCACATCACTGGATTCCAGGGTTCCCGCCACACTCGGCTGCCGTATCTCCATCGTATAATTCCTCCGAAACGCTCTTTTTAATCCAACCGGATTTTGAAAAAGACCCATCACGCCTTCTTTTTCCCCAGCAGGGGTTTCACTACCGGGCTTAACAGAACCACCATGCACACCAGCATGACAAAGCCCGTAACCGGCCGCATAAGCAGGTTGACCGTGGCCTGGAACAGCGTATCCCCCGTAACAATAATGTAGGCCCGGCGCAGGTTGGATTCACAGATAACCCCCAGCACCAGCCCCAGAATCATGGCGGAACTGTTGAGTTTACAGGTAACAAACACAAAGCCCACCAGCCCCGCGATAGCCATAAGAATAACGTCTACCGAAGTGTTCTTGGTGGCAAACGCGCCGATAGTGGCCATCATGATGATCATGGGCCCCAGGATACTGTAGGGAACCTTCAGCACCTGCACGAAGATCTTCGCCAGCACCATCGCGGCAAAGATCATCACGATATTGGATACGAGCATGGAAGCGAAGGTAGCCCCCAGATACTGAGGCTGATTGACCAGAAGCAGCGGCCCCATCGTTACGCCTTTGAGCACCAGGGCGCTCATCATAATCGCCGCCGCGTTTCCTCCGGGGATGCCCAGAGACAGGAGCGGCACCATCGAGCCGCCGGTGGCGGCGTTGTTCCCCACTTCGGGGGCGGCGATACCTTCCAGAATGCCCGTGCCGAACTTCTCAGGATGTTTGGACAGCTTCTGTTCCATAGAGTAACACAGGAAGGAAGCGATGGTGGCCCCCGCGCCGGGGAGTATGCCGACCACCGTCCCCACGATGGAACAGCGCAGCATGGTCCACCTCGTCATGAGCAGCTCTTTAATCGACGGCATAGCGGTTTTGAATTTGGTGGTTCCGCCCACCGCGTCCAGCTTGTCCCGTTTCCGGGTCTGCTTGAGCACCTCGGT
>JAIRLK010000198.1 GCA_031259515.1 Treponema sp.
AATATGCTGTCGAGTGCGCTGAGGGAAGCGGATAGTGAGATAAGCGTTGAAGGAGCCGGGAAAGAACGGCAGTACGAATACCGCGCCAATGTGAACCATGCGGTAGGGGTATTGAAAGACCGGTTATCAGGATAGCGGCGGAGGGGAGAGGGTTTGTCCGCCTGCGGCTGTACCGGGAACTGGTGTCGGATATAACGGGGCGGATAGTGCCTGTACGTCCGAACCGGAAAGTGGCGAGAAAAGAAAACCCGAAAAACCGCATCCTCCCCACAACCACAAGTCAAACTGTTGATGGGGGGATTTCGGTATTTTCCCCCCCTTTAACTTGTTGACAGTGGGGAAATGCCCCGCCGGAAAAGTTCCAGGCTATGGCGGTTTGTCCCTGAAACGCATAGATTATAGAGTCCGCCGTTAGGAACTGTTCATAAATAAAATGCACAGCATGTTATTTATGAACAGTTCCTTATTCTTTTTCCCGCCGCAGTTCCGTCAGCGCCTCAAGGCCGAAGATATCCTTGGCCTTGAGTTCCTCGGTGATGGAATTAGGGACCAGCATCATGGAGTTCCCCGCCTTGAGCCCTTCATTTAATATCGAAAGAATTTTGAGCTTCATGGCCGGTTCGTTCTTCGCGTAGATAGTTACCGCCTCTTCCATCTTTTTAGCGATTTCAATTTCCGCCTCCGCCAGGAGTATGCGGCCTTTTTTCTCCCGTTCCGCCTGGGCAAGCCGGGACAGGGAATCCTGAAGCTCTTCGGGGATCTGGATGTCGGTGATCTCAATGTGCTGTATGGTGATCCCCCATTCGGTAGTCTTCCGGTCAACTTCCTCCTGAATCCGCTTTTGGATGACTTCCCCGTGTTCCAGAAAGGTGGACAGGTCCTGGCTGGAAATGGCGTTCCGCAGGGCGGTTTTTGCGGAGAGCACCACCGCACCGGTGTAATCTTCGACTTCCAGGATCGCTTTTTGCGGATCCCACACCAGCCAGAAACACAGGGCGTCTACCGTTACGGTTACCGAATCGCCGGTAAGGGTTTCCTGGGCGGAGAAGTCGGTTACCCGGATACGGAGGTCCACTATCTGGGCAATACGGTCCGCCAGGGGGATGAGGAAAAAAAGTCCCGGACCCTTCACCTGGTGGAACTTCCCGAACCGGAGAACAATGGCCCGCTCCCATTCGTCAACTTTACGTACCGACGGGATGATGAGTACCGCCGCAGCCAGAATCGCGGGAAGAGCGGTCAGGATGGAAGGATCAAAAATCCAAAGCCGGGGCAGGCGCTGTCCGGCTACGAACCCCGCAGCGCAGAGGAACAGGACGAATATCTTTACCCTGATAAAGTCCCGTTTTATTCCATCAGAATGCGCGTTTTTTACCAGGTCACGCGCGGACCCACAGGATTCGCCATTCCTGTTCGGCTTAATCAGATTCATCAATCTAGTTCTCCTTATCGAAATTTTGGCTCCCGGAGAGCTTTGCCCGCCGTTTCCCATTCACCTGATCTTTGCGTATATAATCCTTCACGATATCGGGCAGTTCCCCTTCTTCCACTCCCAGATCCTTCATTTCCTGAACGAAACGGCTCAGCACCTCCCTGATCTTCCGGTTAAGCCCTTCCTCGGCGCTGACGGCTTCCCCCAGCGAAGGCGCTTTGTCCGACACATAGGTTCCGCTCCCCACCTGGGTTACCAGGATACCCCGTATCTCCAGTTCTCCGTAGGCTCTGGCGATGGTATTGGGGTTGATCTTTAAGGCCACCGCCAGGGAACGGATAGTGGGCAGCTTATCCCCCGGACACATCCGCCCGGATAGGATAGCGTATTCTATCTGCTGGATGATCTGCCGGTAAATCGGTACGCCGTTAGCCGCGCCCAGGGAAAAGCTCAGTTCCGTTTCCACGATTGTACTATTCATCTAATACAATCATAAATGATATAGTACAATGTGTCAATTGTTTTTTTATGAAGATTCTCCGAATTGCGGCTCGCCTCCGCGTTTCGGGCAACGAACCTTTTGCATATTTGCCGGTTCTGTGGTATTCTGAAACCATGCATAAACTTCTTATCAAAAACGGCCTTGTGGTAACCGAAGATTCCGAATCGGTTTGTGATGTCTTGTGTGAAGGCGAAAAGATCGCGGCTGTCGGAAAGCGCTTGTTTCCTGAACAAGGTATTGAATGTATTGATGCGGCGGGGAAAACCGTCATCCCCGGAGGCGTGGACGTGCATACCCATCTCAACCTGGATGTGGGTATCGCGGTGGCCAGCGATGATTTTTACACCGGTACGGTGGCTGCGGCTTTTGGGGGGACGACGACCATCGTGGATCACCCCGCCTTTGGGCCGCCCGGCTGTTCTCTGGACCACCAGATAAAGAAGTACCATGGCTTTGCGGAAGGCAAGGCGGTTATCGACTACAGTTTTCATGGGGTCATTCAGCAGGTGGATGAAGATGTGTTGAGGATGATGGACGTTCTGGCGCATCAGGGGATTGTCAGTTATAAGGTCTACCTCACCTACGCCTTCAAGCTGTCTGATTCGGATGTTTACCGGGTTCTGGAGCGGGCCAGGGAACTGGGGGTAATGATCACCGTGCATCCCGAGAATGACGGGGTGATCAATCTGTTGCGGGAGCGGTTTGTTGCCGGCGGGAAGACCGGTCCGACCTATCATCCCTTATCCCGGCCCGCCGGTTGCGAGGCCGAAGCCATCAACCGGATGATCCTCTTTGCGGATATGGCCGGCGGCGCTCCCCTTTACATCGTACATCTTTCCAACGCCCTGGGTTTGGAATATATACGGCAGGCGCGGCAACGGGGGCAGGCGAATCTTTATGCCGAAACCTGCCCTCAGTACCTGCTTCTTGACGACAGCCGCTATGAACTTCCGGGCCTGGAAGGGCTTAAGTACATCATGTGTCCGCCCCTGCGTAAGGTTTCAGACCGCGAAAGCCTCTGGCAGGGTCTTGTCCAGGACATAGACACGGTTGCTACCGATCACTGTCCCTTTGTTTTCTCGACTCAGAAAATCCTGGGTAAAGACGACTTTACCAAATGCCCCAGCGGTGCGCCGGGCATTGAGGAAAGGATACCCCTCATGTACAGTGAGGGAGTGGCGAAGAAGCGGATAAGCCTCCGCCGTTTTACGGATCTTTGCTGCACGAATCCGGCGAAGCTTTTCGGCATGTACCCTCAGAAGGGTGTCATCAGGGCGGGTTCCGACGCGGATATCGTCATCATAGACCCGGAAAAAACGCTCACCCTTAGAAAGAGCATACTTCACGAAAACGTGGATTATACCGCCTACGAGGGGACGGAGCTGTCGGGCTTCCCCGTATGTACGATTTCCCGGGGCGATGTGATAGTCCGGAACGGGGTGTTTACCGGCAAGGCGGGACGGGGACAGTTTATACGGAGATCCTTGCCTGCCTGCTGAAAGATGCCGGAAGCGTCAGTGATTAACAGTGAGCGCTAAATGGTAATCGCTGTTTTTTGTCTTGATCTTTCCGGGATTTTCGGTATAATAATTTGCATTGCCAAAGTAGCTCAGATGGCAGAGCGGCGCACTCGTAATGCGCAGGTCTGGGGTTCGATTCCCCACTTTGGCTTTTCGTAAGTCTTTATGTCATAAGGAATTACAGACAGGTCTACCGGATAGCCGGAGTCCTTAACCATTGAGTATCTAAAAAGTGGCACATAAAACGGCATATAAACCCGTTTTCAATGCCATTATCGGGGTTATGGACTATGGCAAAATTACCCTTTTCGATTTTCAGACGGGCCGGGCGGCGGTTTTTTTCCGTGTCGTTTAAGAACGATAAAACCGGCGAATACTTACCGGCAATCAGTACCAAACAGGAAACAGAGGCGGCGGCAATTCAGACCGCCTTCCAATGGCTAAAGGACGGCATACCCCGGAAAGGGGAGGCGGTTTCATTCAAAAAGTATACCCTCCGTGATATGGCAAGAGAGGCGGACGTAACCACGGCGGATTGTGAGTTTATCTGCAAAGAGTTACGGCGGCGGGGACTCTTAAAGTCGTATGTCCTTTCGGAAACCAAACAGGCTATATCTTTTACAGAGTACCTTTTAGACTTTTGGGATTGGGAAAAATCGGCCTATATCAAAGAACGGTTGCGGAAAAATCACGGCATACACAAGCGGTATGTAGCGGAAATGAGGGCGGCGGTTTCAAAATACTGGACCCCCCTTTTCCCCGGAAAACTTTTAGGGGAAGTTGCCCGGCAAGATATTGAACGCCTTATAACCCATTTAGAGGGCTATCAAGGCGGGGCAAGAGACCCTGGTCAAAAATCGGCAAAACGGAAAAACAAAATCATTCAGGCCGGGACGATTCCCTTAAAATGGGCGTTTCATAAAGAAATGACAGACCAGGACGTTACGATGGGTATTACCTGGTTTTCCGGCAAGCCCAAAGAGCGGCAAATTCTATCCCCAGAACAGGCGGCGGCGGTTTTTCGTGTCCAGTGGAAAGACGATAGGGCAAGGCTTGCAAATATGCTTGCTATGATAACGGGCATGAGGGCCGAGGAGATTCAGGGCCTACGGGTACAGGATTTAGGCCGGGATTGTTTGTATGTTAGGCACTCATGGAACTTTAAGGACGGCCTAAAAACCACAAAAACCAATGAAAGCCGGACGGTAGAGGTTCCGTTTCCCTCCCTTATGCAAGAACTATTAGAACTGGCACGGGGGAATCCGCACGGTAAGAGCATGGACGGCTATGTATTTTGGGCGGAAAAATTACCGAATAAGCCAATGGAGGCGGAGATATTTTTGCGGGATTTTAGGGCGGCGTTGGTTGAAACCGGCATGAGTAAAGAATCGGCGGCGGCCTATACGTTTCATGGGTGGCGGCATTACTTTACGGCATACATGAGGGACCGGGTAAACGAAAAACTGTTGAAAAGCCAAACCGGGCATAAAACAAACGTCATGCTAGAGCTTTATTCCGGGCATACCATAGCCGGAGACCGGGAACGGATACGGGCGGCGCAAGTGGCGGCTTTTAGCGGCCTGTTGCCGGTCTCCGGGGCGGATTATTTTGTGGCGGCGGGGGAATAAGACATGGAAACAATAGACATTCGCATTGGAAACAGGTCGGACGCATTGAACCGTTTAGACTGGACCCTGGACATGGATAACCCGGAAAAAGTAACCGGGGGGACCGAAGAAATAATCAAGGCGATAAGAGACGCAATTGAGAGGGAGATATTATAGGCCTGTTTCCAACAAGGCCCAAAAACCCGGTTTTTTCCGGTCTGGCTTAATGGTCGATTTACCCCCCAATTTTTGGGGGGTCGCTACAGTGCGTATAGGGGAAAGGCAACAGTAAAACTGTTGAAAAGCCAAACCGGGCATAAAACCGGTCCCATGACCGGCCTGTTTCAAAGGCAATATCCCATGCCCCGGATTAGAAAAGTGAATCCGGGGCTTTCGTGGATACTTCCTTTTTTTGTGTATACTATACTGTACTACAGAAAAATATCTTGACATACAGAAAAAGTTTGAACATAATATAGAATCAGAATAGGGAGGCTTATAAAAGCATAGCCCATATTCAAAAGACGATATTTGAAAGTTTCATAGACTAAGTAAGTGGCCAAAGGCCCGGTAAGGACGGAAACGAGTATTATTACATGGTCAACAAAACCGAAGTTCATGTACAGGAACGATTGAGGTTTCTTTGTTGACCAGGCAACAAAATCGAAGTTCACGTACGGGAACGATTGAGATTTCTTTGTTGACCAGGTTAAGAAACAGAAACCGTAGCGGTGGAATATCGCAGATGAGGGAATAGCAAAGCCCCTCGGTCAAAGAGTTTGCAAAACGCAGGAGGTGTCTCTTATCCTCTTGCGTTAATAATGCAAGAGAGGTGTTTTTATATCCTCTTGCGTTAATGGCGTATTGCCTAAGCGGGGGAGGTGTCTCTGTATCCTCTTGCGTTAATGGCGTATTGCCTAAGCATACGTTTTTTGACTATGGGCTTATTGTTTTTTCAGTCTCCTAAAAATCTTTCTTAGGAGCGTAGTCTATGGAAACTACACAAAAAACCACTCAAACCGTGTCGGACGTACTCACCAGGACTAAGGCGGCGGAGTACCTCTCAATTAGTAAAGGAACACTAGATAAACTCGATATTCCCCGTGTCCAGATTCGGCGGCGGATAGTCTACAAAAAGGCCGATATAGACACATGGCTAGAGGCCCAAAAAAAGGCGGGTGGACGGCATGAAAAATCCCTCTAAACGGCGTATAACGGGCCTACATGAGGCGCAAAGCAACAAAGACGTACATACCCACGGCAAGGGTTTTTTCCCCCGCTCTACGGGCTTTTTTAAGCAAAGCCGGGGGAAGGTACAAGCATGAAAGAGACATTAAAAAAACAAAAGGCAGAGACCATAGCCGGACGGTTAGTTGATATGGCCAATCATATTAGGTTTGGTTGCGTATCGGTAAACTTGAAAATCCATGACGGGCGGATTGTGGACGTTACCCATACGGTAACGGAAAGCACACGGGATTCGGACTTGCGGGAGGAAAAGGCATGAGGCCGGACGGGGTATATGTTTTTGAAAAATGTCCAGATAGACGTACCCGGTACAAACTGATTGAACACCGGGGAGAGGACATACCCGGTTTCCCGGCAATGTGGAAACGGAGACCGTATAAAGGCTTGTTTTATATCGGATTCCGGGGAACGGTAAACCACAAGCCGGGACATAGACAATTCTCCCATACCATTGAGTTAGACAAGGGCCGCACGGTTACGGGTCTAAACTTTACCCCGGAATATCCACGCCGGGCCTTTGGAGACTATGCGGGGGACGGCTTACTTATAGAGTTTTCGGACTCATGGGAACGGCTCACAATCAGATTCTTTCGGGGTATGAAAGAGACGGCACAAAGCCTATTCCAACTGTGGGTGGCGAGGGAGTTATCGGAAACCCTAGCGGTAGATGTCTTGCTTTTGGACCAAAAAAAAGCCGGGTAAGAGACCCGGCTTTAGGAAAAAGGGATAGAAAAAAATCAAAGTAATTAAAGTCTATCCCCTTTTCCCTTTCCAAACAAGTACCAAAACTGGCTTTTCGGTTAGGGGGCAAGCCAAAGGAAAAGTGATAGATAATATCAAACTGTACTTGACTCGGACGGCGGTAGACGTGTTGACCAGGCGGTTACATGAATACCGGAGAAACGATATGAACACCGGAACCGGGCATATCGGCACAATGAGGGTTTCCCATAATCTTGACGGCGTAATTATTCAGGGTTCTATAGCCAAGTACCTACATGGGGAAAATATGACCCCCCTAAGCCGGAACGGGGTTAAAATGGCCATTGAAAAACTTGACACGGCGATAAACCTATCCCTTTCGGGGGTGGCGGTAGGTT
Organism: Treponema sp.; assembly: GCA_031259515.1. Taxonomy (GTDB): domain Bacteria; phylum Spirochaetota; class Spirochaetia; order Treponematales; family Breznakiellaceae; genus JAIRLK01. The sequence continues at coordinate 7,410 of JAIRLK010000198.1, forward strand.
CGATAGAGATAGGTACGTCAATCATTTTGCGGGAGAATCCGGGGGAATACTTACGGCTTTTCGGAGACATGAGAGGGTATACAAAAACGGCTCATTCAAAATATGGGTTTCTTAAAACCGTGTCATACGGAACGCCTACCGGGGCCTATCAGTTTTGCGCCTATGATAAAGGGCGGGAAATGGCGGATAAAAAACAGCCAATCCCGGCGTTATTTTCGGGGAAGCATGTATTACGGCTGGAATACCGGATAGTTAGGCGGCGGGGAATCCGTAACAAGTTAGGGCAGGATATAACGGCCTATGACCTTTTTAATTATGAGGTGTATAGGCGACTCCAGAGCCTTTTTTTGGAGGTATACCAGGCAATACCCAAAACGGGCCGGGTGGTGTACATTGACAAATCAAAACCCATGACACCGGCACTATTAGAACGGTTACAAGCGGAACAATGGCGGCAATCATACCCGGAAAAATACAACGCCGTTTTACAAAGCCTTACAGAATCCGGGTCATTGACGGCAAAGAACATTGAACGCATACGGGCAAAGGATAGGAGGCAGGGCCGGGATTTTTCCATGAGTGATAAAAGCCCCTTGATTGCGGAACTGGATAATCATGTACGCACGGCGGCAAAATCCGGGGCATAAAGAATAGTTTCGATAAAAAAATATAGATAGGTTCTTCCGGGGACCTGACCTAAACATCAATGGGGAAAGCCCCGGACGGCAAATTTTCAGAGCTTTTTTTATCTATAAAAAAAATCAAATAACAGCGGATAACAGCGGATAACAGCGGATAACAGCGGGATAACAGCGGGATAACAGCATATAGACGCATGTCTCAAAGCCTCAAAAACAGGGGGGGGTAGACGGCATGAGAACACCCTCTAAACGGCGTATAATGGGCCTACATGAGGCGCAAAGCAACAAAGACGTAAAAACCCACACGGCAGGGGGGTCCCCCGTTCTACGGGCTTTTTTAAGCAAAACCGGGGAGAGGGAAGGGTAACAATAAAACTATTGAAAAGTACGTCTGTAGAAAACTAGAAAAAAAGGCACGTAGGGACCAGGTTTTAATGTTTTTCGGTGATTCAAAATTGGCTTGTTTGTATCCTAGTGTACTTGCAATTCCTTATGCCATAGTGCTATAATAAAATAAAACATCATGGAAATAGAACTACGCAATAAAGCAAGAAAATATCTTGACCGTATGAATGAGCCGCATAAAAGTATTGTAATTGCGGTATTAAACAAACTGGAAAGAGAACCACCGGAAGGAGATATAAAGCCGCTTGTGGGGCAAAAAGGATTTTTCCGGGCTAAGGCCGGGGACTTTCGCATTCTGTTCACAATCAGAGAGGCCGATATTTTTGTAACAAACATCATTCCAAGAGGGCAGGCATACAACAAGAAGGAGAAGCAAAAATGAGCATGACAACAAACGCTATAAGGCAGGAG
>JAIRLK010000004.1 GCA_031259515.1 Treponema sp.
CCCTGTCTTCCCTTCCCTGTCTTATCGCTTCCAATATTTCATTCATTGTAACATTGGTTTTTATTCCTTTAACATTTTCCAATGGCGATCTTAATTCTTTTTTGCTTTCATTTATGGAAATTAATTTAAATTTACTTCCATCTTTCCTTGTAATAATTACTTCCTCTTTTAATGCAGTATTTAATACTGTAGAGAAATTTTGTCGAGCTTCTGAGTAATTATATATTCTCATTCTGTTTCTCCGTTAAAACAATTATGTTCATATCTAATGCAATATTTTGCATCGGTATATCAAAAGTTATTAAGGGCAATCTCAATCTTTTTGCCACCTCCAGATAATAAGCATCGTAGGCATAAATTTTATATTTGCATGAAATTTTAAAAACCTTTTCCATATCAACATCCAATGACCTTATAGGAATTTTCTTAAAACTATTATAGGCTTCTATTATTTCAGTTTCTCGTAATTTATGTCTTTTATATAAGCTTATGAGAGCATTCCCTATTTCGTAAGAAATCATTTCAGTGGACAATAAAGTTGAACCTTTTGTTAGTTTAATAACAACATCTTTATTCGGTTCGTTGAGTATAATTGCCATTATAGCGCTAGCATCTAATAACATATCCATAAGTACAATGTACTGGATTTTTTTATAAATGTCAAGTAGATTTTTATTTTTTCCGAAAAATTTACCAGAAATTTCGCATAACGTTATGCCAAGGGTCTTGTTTTAACTTTGCCGGTCGTATAGATTTAGGTCATGCGTTTGATATACTTACCCTTTATAGTCGCCTTTGCGATGCTGTTATCGAGCTGTTCTTCCGGTCCGGCGGAGATGAGGGCCGATACGACTCCGGCGGAGATAGTTCAGCGGGCCCAGGAAGCTTCGGACAAGAACCGCTACAAACAGGCCAAGGCATACTACGAAATGATCCTGGAACGGTTCCCCGACGATATAGACATGGTCTGTACGGCGGAATACGAAATCGCCTTTATCCACTACAAACAGCGGAAATACGACCTCGCCAGGGAAGGCTTCAACACCCTCCTGGAACGGTACAATATCCCGGACGAAGTGTTGCTTCCCCCTCAGTACAAGCGGCTTGCGACTATAGTTCTGGAACGCATGGCCGAAAAGGACAAGTAACAACGCCGCCGCTATTGCGGCAGGATGATGGCGTGGACCTTGAGGTCCCCTTCGACTATCCCGTTTTCCACCATGTCCCGGGTTATGGGACCCCGGGGACGGGTGTGGGGCGGAGCATCGCCGATGAGGATGATGAGTTTGGTCTCCGCTTCCCAGGGGAATTTAACGGCCGCTTCATACAGGGCTTCGTAGACCGCTTCGGGCAGATCCCTTCCGCCGTTCACCCGTATGGCAGCGATGTTCTTGCGGACCGCCCCTAAGTCCCGGGTAAAGGGGATGATCCGGTTAAGGTATTCCTCAAAATAATCCTTATACAGGACCATGCCGATACGGAAGTCTGGAAAACCGGCAACCATAGTTTCCAGCAGGGGAATAAGCAGGGACCGGATCGAATCAATATCATTCTTCATGCTGTTGGTAGTGTCCAGGCAGAGTACAAGGTCCAGGGTCCTCCCCTTCTCCTGTTCCAATATCTCTCCGATTTTTTGTACCAGGTCCTCCGGCCCTTTGGAATACACCATATTTCCTTTGCCGCTCTCGGCAATCTCCTGAAAGGCCTTAACCGTGTCCTTCATGTAGTTCCCCTCCGGCGGACCCGGCAGGGGGGTCTGGATCACCCGCAAAACAAAGGGATTGTCCCGGAAACTGCTCCGGTAGTCCCCGAAAGGCAGGGCGAAACTGCGTATGTTAAGATAGGTCCCGTCTACCACATAAACTTCCCCATGACGGGTAGTAGGGAAACCGTAATTCAAAATATAGGGAATATAAATATGAAAAGCCTCCCCCAATTCGGGATGAGGTTCGGCTGTGGAATCTATCAGCGAATATATCCTCTCCTCCCGGGGTATGGGAAACCCGTCCAGATAACGAATTTCATCGCCGTTAATGGAATTCCACTCCGGCGCACGGTACGCGAAATTGTCCTCCCGCATGGTAGGGTCCCGGGTAGATTCGGTAAGAAGCACCGAGTTTATCTCCGGCTTCTTCCGGATAAAAAGATGATACCCACCCTCAACCCTTTGTTCTATCCGAATGTCGCCGGTGGTGATCGTTAAATCCTGGGCATGAAGGGAAACCTGGAAAAACAGAAACATCCCCAAGCCGGCAATCAAACTTTTAGACATCATATTTCATTATCGGCGCAGGTTCCTTAAAGATTGAGCCGGTTCCAAACCTCCGGGGGGTCCAGAGGCCTCGTTGTTTCAAAATGATCCTAAGGAACTGTTCAGAAATAACATGACCGTTTGGTCATGTTATTTCCTAATTGCGTAAGCAATTAAAATAAAATGCTGTGCATTTTATTTATGAACAGTTCCTAAGTTAACTTGTTGCTCCCGCACCAAATCAAAGGGCTTTAACAGCTTGTCCACAGCTATAGGCTTTCCGTTTTCGTCATCTACCGTAACCTTGGTAAAAATCCAGCCTTTGATGCGGGCAGGATCGGCTCCCGCCAGGAGGAACGGCTCGGGGTTAAGAACAAACACGATGTCCTTGTCGTTGACGGCCATATCTTTTGCCCACTCAAAAAGATTACCCTCCCCCAGATTCACCCCGTAGTGATCCATGGCCCCATGATAGCCGATACTGTTCCGTTTCAGTCTGACAATCTGTTCGTAGGAGGCAAGGGGGGTAACGCCGCCAGAGTATTTCAGTTGTTCCGTTCCCAGTTTTGTCCCGGCCATGAGCTTGCCATCGTAAAAGACGATATGTTCAGGAAGTTTCGCGGGATCAAGCCCGGCGTCGATAAAGGGAGCGGCGTCGAATTCCAGCGCCGCGTCATACCGGGGACTTTCCGCGTAATTCCGGCTCCAGATGAACCGGACGCTGTTGTCCGGGGCGGCCAGGGACCAACCGGCGTTCTTGTCGTCCGGCGTAACCGGCTGCGGAAGCCGGTCCAGAACCTTTTCAAAGGATTTCACCGAACCGGCTCCCACCACATCAAGTTTCCCGCAGGAAACTGCCGTCAAAACAAGCAGGGCAAAAAGCCCGGTTCCGATACTTCCGATTCCGATGCTTTGTATGGCCTTTTTCATCATGTTTACTCCTGTTTCTAAACGTTAAGTTCCCGCGCCGGGTTGAAGCGCTTAAGGCGCAGGGCGTTGGTCAATACCGATACGGAACTCATGCTCATGGCGGCGGCGGCGAAGATGGGATTGAGGAGGGGCCCCCCAAACAGGTACAGAACGCCGGCGGCGATGGGGATGCCCAAGGTGTTGTAGCCGAAGGCCCAGAACAGGTTTTGTTTGATGTTGCGGATTGTCCGCTTGCTCAGGGTTATGGCCGTAGGAACGTCCATAAGATCGCTGTGCATGAGCACAATATCGGCGGACTCCATCGCCACATCGGTTCCGCTCCCTATGGCGATGCCAATGTCGGCCTGAGCCAGAGCCGGAGCGTCGTTGATGCCGTCCCCCACCATAGCTACCGTGCGGCCCTCATCCTGGAGCTTCTTCACCTCCGCAGCCTTGTCCTGGGGCAGCACCTCCGACAGTACCCGGCCTATCCCCGCCTGGCGGGCAATGGCGGCGGCGGTCTTTTCGTTGTCCCCGGTGATCATGATAACCTCAATCCCCATGCGGCGCAGGCTTTCGATGGCCTCTTTGCTGCTCTTTTTCAGCACATCCGCCACCGCCACAATTCCCGAAGCCTTCACGCCTCCCGCGCCGTCCTGATCGTCCAGGACGATATACATGGGGGTTTTCCCCTCGCCGGCAAGGCGGTCGCTTTCGGCTTCCAACTCCCCAAGGGTGATATTCCGCTCATCCATGAGCTTCCGGTTCCCCGCCAACACGGTAACACCGTTTATGCCCGCCTCTATGCCCCGGCCCGTTATGGCTTTGAAACTCCGGGTACTGAAGATTTCCAGCCCCCGGTTTTGGGCATCCCGCACAATGGCCTGCCCCAGGGGATGCTCGGAGCCTTTTTCCGCGGAAGCGGCGATTCGCAGAAGGTCGTTCCCGTCCACCCCGGCGGCGGTAACCACATCGGTAACTTCGGGCTTCCCCTCGGTGATAGTCCCGGTTTTATCAAAGACAATGGCGTTGATCCGGTGGGCGGTTTCCAGGGCCTCGCCGCCTTTGATCAAGATGCCGTTTTCCGCGCCCTTGCCGGTTCCCACCATGATCGCCGTAGGAGTGGCAAGCCCCAGGGCGCAGGGACAGGCGATGACCAGCACGGAGATGAAGATGGTGAGGGAGAACTCCAGCGCCGACTTTCCGGCGGGCAGGCTGACCAGGCCGGCGGAGGCCGCCGCGAACCAGGCGGCACCGGCAACGAGGGCAATGGCGCAGACAATGGGGACAAAGTAACCGGATACGATGTCGGCCATTTGGGCGATGGGAGCCTTGGACCCCTGAGCGTCTTCCACCAGACGGATGATCTGGGCCAGGGCGGTATCGCCGCCGACTTTTTCCGCCCTGAAACGGATAAGTCCGTTGGCATTGATGGTGGCCCCGTAGACCGGATCCCCCGCTTTCTTGTCCACCGGCATACTCTCCCCGGTAAGCATGGATTCGTCGATGGAAGTCTCTCCTTCGGTAACAACGCCGTCCACGGGGATCTTCGCCCCAGGCTTGACCACGATAATATCGCCGGGGATAACCTCGTCTATGGGGATTTCCTTTTCCACCGGTCTGCCGGAAGCGTCGGACTCTATGATGAGAGCCGTCTTAGGCGCCAGTCCCATAAGGCGTTTAATGGCCTCGCTGGTACGGCCCTTGGACACGGCTTCCAGAGTTTTCCCCAGCAGGATAAGGGCGATAATGACCCCGGCGGTTTCAAAGTACAGGGATTCCACCGCGTGAAAATTACCGGCGGCGATCTGGGCCAGATTGTAGAGACTGTAGATCACCGCAGCGGTAGTGCCGACGGCGATAAGGGAATCCATGTTGGGGCTTCGGCGCAGAAGGTTCTTGAAGCCCACGGTATAGAACCGGATGCCCGCGATGATGATGGGAATAACCAGAACCAGTTCCGCCAGGCCGTAGATAAGGGGGAAATTCATGGGGGCCAGGGCCCGGGGAAAAGGAAGCGTGAACCAGGTTATCATAGGAACCATGGCGATATAGAGCAGGGGAAGGGCGAAGGATAAGGCGACGATGAATTTTGTCCTGAGTATCTTTATTTCCTTCTCTTTCCGCAGCTTGTCAGCGTCCGCCGCCCCGTCTTTTGCAATGTCCAGGGCCTGGTACCCGGCCGTTTCAATCGCTTGCTTGATGGCCGAAAGGCGCAGGACCTGGGGATTGTAGACCACGACGGCCTTTTCCGTGGCAATGTTCACCCCGGCGCTTTCTATGCCTTCCATTTTGCGGAGCGCCTTTTCCACCCGGGCCGAACAGGCCGCACAGGTCATGCCGCCTATGGGTATGGTTACGGTAACGCCTGTGGGTCTGTCGAGTACCTGGTACCCGATTTTAACCACCGCTTCCTTGATACTCGTCAGGGTCCGGGTATCCGCGTATTCCACAAAGAGTTTCTCGCTGGCAAGGTTCACCGTGGCGGCGCCAACCCCTTCCAGCTTCCGCAGGGTTTTTTCTATCCGCGCCGCGCAGGCCGCGCAGGTCATACCGCCTATGCTCAATGTCTGGCTTTCCATTTTTTCATGCTCCTTCTTTTGGTTTACCCGCGCTTCCAGCTTGCGAAAATAACCTTCGCCTCTTTCAGCAAATCACGGGGAATGGTGATGGCCGTATCCGTTACCGTTTTATAGTTCTTAAAGATCGGAACCGGGTTACAGCCCCCGGCGCGCACCTCTACCTGGCCCATACGGAAGCGGTTGCCGCAGTTCTGGCAGACCAGCACCGTCCCCTGCTGTTTGTAATAGCCCCGGCCCGATGCGTAGCATACCTGGCAGGAGTTAAAGGCCGTGCGTATGCTGCCGTCCGGGGCCTTTACCGCCAGAACCTCGATCCGGGTTCCCTCAATGTCAACGGGATAGAAGACCGCGTTTTCCGTAACCTCCGCGATGAGTATCACCAGATCCCGGTCGGCAATCACGGGCTTTACCTCGTTCAAACGTCCTCCGCTCTGGGCAAACACCGCGGACCCCGTAACCAGCATGACCGCCGCCAATCCCGCAAACGTATACCTTCTTTTCATTTTTCCACTCCTCAACTCAAATTTAATAAACAAAAGGGGGAAGCCGCGCCTCTACGGGGCACGGCCGCTGTAACGCCTCCGCCGGAAGGCCCAAGGCCCCCCGGAACCCCCCAAAAGGTTTTTTCACCGCGCGCAACAAGAGGCGCTCTGAGCCGACGCCTCGAAATAGGCGTCGGGATAGATGAGGGTTTCAAATTCCGAAACCTCCGCCTTTATCGCCTGCATATCCACGGCATCAAGATCATCCACCACTTTCACATACCCGTAGAACACATTATCGGCGGTAGAAAAATCGAAATCCTCCGCAGGCAGAAGCTGAACGCCGTTGTCCCCCCGCTCCAT
>JAIRLK010000024.1 GCA_031259515.1 Treponema sp.
TTTTCCGCCTTCCGCGCCTCTCCGGCAAGTTCCGCCTTTATCCGGTCCAGCTTCTCCGCCGTACGGCGGTAGAGATTGTGCGCATCATTCAGGGCAAGGGCGGTTTCGGTTTCCTGCCGTTCATGATCCAGTTCAGAGCGGTTCGCCTTGAGGGCGGCAATTTCCTGCTGCAGAAATTCCAGTTTCCTTTCAAGTTCATCCTGCTTCTGTTCAAGATCGGCCTTTTGTTTTTCCTCCATGGCTTTTTCAATGACCATCTTGAGGTATTCCTGCTTGAGGATGCGGCCGTTGTAGTTGCGCCACTCCGCCGCCGTGAGGGTAATTTGCTTGAGGACATTGATGCGGAGCATCGCGGCCTTGGCTTCCCGGTCCGCTGCTTTGTAGCTTTCCAGGTTGGCCTTCATGATGGAAATCTCTACCGGCCTGTCTTCCAGAATATAATCGCAGACGAATTTATCGACCGATATGAGGGGAGTAAAGCTGACCGATCGTGTGAAAGCTTCCAGGTAGGGATTGTATTCAGCGAGCCTCCGCCACACCCCAAGGCGGTTGGTGAACTCTTTGAGGTAAACATTTTTTGAATCAAAGAAGATGACCGGCCGTCCCTGGGCGTTGCAGCCCGGCATGGAATCCCGAAACTGCCGGAAGGTCAAAAGCTCTCCGCCTTCGCCCCGTACCGCTGTCGTGTCGATAGGGATACTGTCGCCTATCCAGAAATGTTCGGTAAGCCTGCTGTCCGCGAAGGCTTCCACACAGACCCCGGCGGAAAAGCCCGCGCCGTTTCCGCCTGAGAATTCCAGCATCACATGGGCTACGGCGTCGTTCCGCAGATATTCGGTAGTATCGCTGCCAATTTTGCACCGCACATACCCCGCGAGGTCCCGTCCGCTCCTTCTGTCTCCGGCGGCGGCGTTAAACCTGGCCTTGCGGAGATCCGCCGCCATGGCGTACTGAATGGCGTCCACGATGGTGGACTTGCCGGACCCGTTATCCCCGGCAAAAAGGCAACGGCTGCCTATGCCGATGAGTTCGTCTTCAAAATAATGCCACCCGACCAGGCGTATCCGTTCCAGGGTTATCATGTATCCGCCCTCCACACGCCGCTCCCGGATGCCGCATCTTCCGTACCGTCAACAGTATCCGTACCCTCCGGGGCATCCGCGCCGTCTCTGCCGGTTTTGCCGCTCAAGGAGATGAGGAGTTCATCAAGGCTGTCCTTATTGACGCTGACCGCCAGGCTTGGGTAAAGGACGATGAGGCTCTCCGCGTCTGAAAGATCCGAAGAGAGGACGTCAATGAGTTTATGAGCCTGAAGACGCCGCAGGATTTCCTCAAGGCGGGTCTTCTTCAAATTACCGTTGGTCATGGCGTCGTACTTCTGGGTAAAATCAAGAACCGCCACCGAAGGAAAACTGGCCAGGGAAAGCTCGGCGCGCTTTTCCTCATAGAGGAGACGGAACACCAGCAGCGCGCAGGTTTCTTCCCGGCTAAGCCGTAGCCTGGTGCCGCTCCCGCCCCGGAAGGCGATCACCCCCAGGCTTTCATCCTTGACGATTCCCGCGTCCATGCAGGAAAACCAGGCGTCATAGATGGGGATGTTGCGGACGGCAAAATCGTAGAGTTCTTCCTCCTGTTCCCTGCCGCGGATAATAAAGGTCTTGGAAAGCAGCATTCGGAGGCTTGCCTTAAAAAGATCGAATTCGCTGTCCGTGAGTTCCACGATTCGGGAGATGTATTCTATTTCGCTTTTCATCCCTTTCTCCGCAGGGCAATATCCGGAACCTCGTATTTTTCGGTCTCAAGCCGCCGGCGCCCGGTTTCTTCCAATTTATAGCTGAAACTCCGGGGACGGGAATCGGCGTAGAGGACGCTGTAAATAAAGCGTTCAAAAGAATGTTCATCAACCGGGGCTTCGCCTATTCTTTCGATTAATTCCCTTGACGTGAGCATCCGCTTCATTCCCCCCAGTTCATCAAGCCACGCGCTGATCTTGTCGGGACTCAACTGCTGGCGCAGGCGGCGGAACAGATCGTCTTCCGCCTGCTTCCGTCCTTCCGCGTCAATCGCCGTCCGGAAACCTTTTCCGGGCTTTACCGCCTCCCGCTTATACCGGCGGTACAGGGATTCCGGGGCGATAGTTCTGATGCCGTAAAGATGGTGCGGCAGTTTAAGATAGAGACTGCCGGCAGTATCCTTGCCGGCGTAGAGTTCCCGTACCAGGGACCCGAGTTTTCCCGCCAGGGTAGAATCCGGTTCAAGGAGGGCCTTTATCCGCTCAATGCTGGAGCGGGCGTAAAGCATGTTCCGGCGGTCTATGTCGTCCAACAGGGGATCTACCGCCTTAAGGGTATCCCGTATTTCTTCCAGCAGGATGATAAGCCGCGCCCGGCTTTCTTCCTGGGTCTGGGCGTTTATGCGGGAATACTTGCGGGCGCTTTCGGCAAGCCACGGTTCATTACCCAGTAGCCGCCCTACCTGTTCCTGAATCCGGGGACGGTACCGGGAAAGGTTGTCCGATGTCTTGAGCCGCTTGTACGCGCTGTCCAGGATTTCCGCCGCATAAATATCGTAGTGGAGATGAAGTATCCCTTTTACTTCCGCAGAAGCCGCTTCGGAAGTAAACCGGTCGTAGTGGCCCTTGATGCTTTGGGACAGCACCTTGAGGGAGTCGATGAGCGCGGTAGTGGCGCTGTGGGCATTCAGCACGGCATAGTGGCCGTTTTCCTCAACCGCGTCTGTGCAGAGCAGGGAATAGATCGCCACTACGTGGCTTTCGTATTCGGTTTTAAGCCCCTCATCTACTCTCGCGAGGGCCTCAAAGAAAGGGCGGGCATGGGGAGTGATATTGATGACACGGGTATAATCGGGAAGCGTCTCTTCCCCCAGCCAGCCGGCATTGATGATCCTGCGCAGGAACCTGTTCGCCGCAGCCCGGTCATCCTGAAAGGAAGCGTCACCGCCGGACTCCTGGGCGGATACGGCGGTTTCGGTTTTCCCGTTCCGGGGTTCCGGATTGGACGGACCGCCGTCAAAATCGAAATAGGGCGTCTCTCTATCCTGTCCGGCCAGATTCGTCCCGGCTTCACCGGCGCCGTCAAGGGGATCGTCATCGGAACTTTCCGAAACCAGGGATTCCCTATGCCGGCCAAGGTAGTCCGTAAAAGAACGGATCACCTGTTCCCGTTCCAGCTTCCCGGAGCTTTCCTGAAACAATCTGAAATAGAGTACCAGCAGGGCTGCGTAATGCTCCCGGTTTGCCCGGACCAAGGGGGAAAAAAACTGCGGGGGCAGAATGGCGAAAACACCGGAACCTGTGGGCATAAATTCAAAGTACCCATCAAGGAGGGGTGATGTCAAGGGCGGGAGTAACCAGGTGTCAAGACGCAAGAGAGGAGCCTCGCAATACGTGAAATCACGCATTTCCCGGAACGGTAATTGCCGGCAGCAACGGGTGAAAAAGGATTTGTGCGCCTATCATCCTTTGTGAATCGTCAGCTTAGGGCATTGCAGGGTTACACCGCAAGCGCCGCACAAGGGCTTGCGGGCATGGCAGCGGAAACGCCCGTGGCGGTTAAGGACCTGGCTTACGGCGGTCCACTGTTCTTTAGGCGTGACAGCCCCTATATCCCGTTCTATCCCTTCGCTGCGCGCTGACTCGGTGAGGCCCAGGCGCCGGGTAACCCGGGAAAAATGGGTATCCACGATGATAGCGGGAACATTGAAGAAGGTGGAAAGCACCACCCCGGCGGTTTTCCGGCCAACTCCCGGAAGGGCCGTAAGTTCCTCCATAGTCTGCGGGACTTCGCCGCGATGCCGGTCCCATAGCTGCCGGGAAAGCTCCTTGATGTTCCGGGCCTTGGTCCGGAAGAATCCGGTGGAATGGATCAGGGTTTCAAGCTCCGCCAGGGGAGCTTCTCCCAGGGCCGCCGGTCCGGGGAACCGGGTAAAGAGGACAGGGGTAATCAGGTTCACCGCCGCGTCGGTACACTGGGCGGCCAGGACAGTGGCGACCAGGAGTTGAAAAGGGTTTGTATAATCCAGAAGGGGCTTGTGATCCGGGTAGAGGGGACCGAGGATGGTCATGATTTCGGCAAGCCGCGCCTTTTTTACCTCCAGGGATTCGGGACCTGTTAGGGGAACTATCATAGCGGCATCATAATACGAAACACGGGACAACTATCACCCCGTCGGCGGGCGGCATAGCGCCTGCTGCATTGGTGAATTTTT
>JAIRLK010000138.1 GCA_031259515.1 Treponema sp.
TCGTCCATAACCAGGATTTTGGCATTGAAAGAAAGGGCTTTTATGATTTCGACCATCTGCTGCTGGGCGATGGTCAGGCTGTTTACTTTTTCTTCGGGCCTGATGTCCAGTTCAAAGGATTCGAGAATCTCTTTAACATCGGCGTTCATCTTTTTGAAATCCACGATACGGCCCTTGACCGGTTCCCGCCCCAGAAAGATGTTTTCCGCCACCGTCATGTGGGGTACCAGGACCAGTTCCTGGTGAATGACGCTGATCCCGTTATCGTGGGCGTCCTGCACCGAGCTGATGATCACCGGCTTTCCGTTAATGCGGATTTCCCCCGCATTGGGGGCGTAAATGCCCCCCAGCACCTTGATAAGGGTGGATTTTCCCGCGCCGTTCTCCCCAAGCAGGGCGTGGACTTCGCCTGCCCGGAGCTGTAAAGAAACATCTTCCAGGGCAACGACGCCGGGGAATTCCTTCCTTACATGATTCATTTCCAGCAGAACCGTATCGCTCACTAAAGCCCCCTAAGATTAGGTGTAACTATTCAGTCAGAGGGAGAAGCCGCAGACTTGTCCCGCAAATCCGGCCCTGCTGCTAAGCCTGCCCCTTCTCCCGGGGGCTTTCGCCCCAACCCCCTTGCGGGGGCTAGGCATTCACCCCCCGCAGCGCCTGTTTTTTACTGCCAGCCGCTGGTGCCGTACTGGGAAACGTTGTCCTGGTTGATCATGAAGGTCGGTACGGGGATACGCTTCTCGTAAGATTCGCCCCGGAGGATCTGATAACCCAGCTTGAGGGATTCAAGGCCGATGTTGAGGGGGCTCTGGGCGCCGGAACCGACGAACTGGCCTCTCTCGGCCATAGCGGCCTTAGCCTCGGGGGAGCCGTCAACGCCGTAGATGGCGATATTGGTGCGGTTGGCGGTTTTGCAGGCCGCCAGGGCGCCCAGGGCCGTCGGGTCGTTGCCGCCCATTATGGCGATAACTTCGGGATTGCTCTGGAGCATATCTTCGGTATGGCGCAGGGCTGTGGGAAGATCACCCAGGGCATCCCGCCGGAAGACCACGTTAAAGTTGTGGCCATTGATCGCGTCTTCAAAACCGGAAATGCGGTCGCGGACGGAGTTCATCGTGGGGGAATCAAGGATGGCGATAGGGCCTCCCTGGGGGAAGCGTTTTACCAGATCTTCGCCGCATACCTTGCCCGCGTTGTAATTGTCGGAACCGGCATAGGCGGTAACCAGGTCCATGTCCTTGACTTCGGCGTCAAAGTTGACTACGGGAATATTGGCCCGCTGCAACGCCAAAAGCGCCGGACGGATGCCTTCCCAGTCTACGGGGTTGAGGAAAAGCAGATCGATTTTCTGGGAGATAAGATCTTCGATTTGGTTGATCTGCTTGGCCACATCCATCGCGGGGTCAACGGTAATAAGCTTGTCGCCGTTCTTTTCAATTTCTTTACGCATCCCCTGCTCAATGTAGGTAAAGAAGGGGTTGGAAAGCTGCATACAGGTATATCCGAAGACATACTGCTTCTTTCCGTCCGCGCTCTGCTGTCCGCCGCCGCCGCCAAACACTATCCCGGCGCACAAGGCCAGGATAAGACACACAAACACTACTCTTTTCATAAATGGTCCTCCTAAGAATTTAGTTAAAGAGGGCTAAACACACAAAAGCAGTATGGTATACTTTTAGTGTATCGAGCCTGAACCCCGGAAGCGGCCACCTGACCAAGATGAAACCGTCTCCGGAATTCCTCTTTTATTTTAATCAGAGACAGCTGCCCCTGTTAAAACCACATCCTTCCCTCCGCCTGGATATATTCTCCCGGCCCGCAACAAACCTTCTATAAAGAAAGTATGGATTTAAGAGGATAACCGCGAACTTTCAGTACGGAAACCCCTCCAAAAAACTTTACCGCCGGAATCACGCCTGGTTATCATAGCATAACGTATTTTTTTTACTTGTGTCAAGCGATCTCGAAAGAAATTTATGGAAAAAGGGGAAATCGTTAAATTTTCTTAGATTATGTGGATCAAGTTTAACCCGGCGGGGGGGCGGTCATCCCCGCCCTGGCGGGCGGGGATCCGGTTTATTCGTAAATAACCGCCGCTACATCGGGATTGGTCAGATTACTTTTATCCGCCCAGAGAAACCCGGAATCGACGATCTTCGGCAGGCTCTCGCCCTTGAGCGCCTTGACCGCGCTTTCAACGGTCTTGTACCCCATCAGAACCGGATTCTGCTGTACCGCTCCGTACATTAATCCCGACTTGATGGCATCAAGCTGGAGTTTTCCCGAATCAAAACCGATAACGACAATTTTCCCCGCCAAACCAAGTTCATTCACCGCGTTCACCACGCCGATGGCCGAACCTTCATTCGCCCCATAGTAGCCCTTGAGGTCGGAATTACCGTTGATAACGGCTTTGGCAATTTCGGTTGATCGGAGGTGGTCGCCGCCGCCGTACTGGGTTTCAAGGACCTGGATATTCGGATATTTCTTCATCTGTTCCAGGAACCCGTCCCGGCGGTCAATGCCGGTGCGGCTGGTCTGATCGTGTACGATCAGGGCTACTTTTCCCGATCCTCCGATAGCTTCGGCCATTTTGTCCGCAGCCAGGGCGGCGGCGGCCTTATTATCGGTAGTAACCGTGGTGAGGGGAATATCCGAATCAACCCCGGAGTCAAAGGCGATAACCGGGATATTCCGGTCTTTTGCCTGCTGGAGCAGGGGGATTGCCGCCCGACTGTCCAGCGCCGCGAAACCCAGAGCCGCAGGATTCTTCCCCATGGCGGTTTGAAGCATTTCAATCTGCTTGTCAACCTGGGATTCGCTTTCGGGTCCTTCAAAGGTTATCTCGATTCCCAGATCCCGGGCCGCGTTATCGGCGCCTTGTTTAACCGCCTGCCAGAACTGATGCTGGAATCCCTTTGAAACCAGCGGAATGTAGGTTGCGCCGGAGGCTCCTCCCTGTGAGCTGCCCCTGGCGAATACCAGACCGGAAACTGCGACCATAAGGCACAGAACTATCAAACATAGTTTTTTCATAAAATCCTCCTAACTTTTACCATGCTTACCTGCATGGCAATTTCTTTATTTTATCAACAGCCAAAAGGCCGCTGAATTTACCCGCGCAAATCCGGTTATTTTATCTTCCGCCGGACTATATCAAGGTAAACCGCGCCTATGACGATTAAGCCGGTTACCACCATCTGCCATTCCTGCGGCACCGAGAGTATCCGCAACCCGTTGGTGAGGACCGTAATGATGAAAGCGCCGATTACCGTGCCCAGGATGCTTCCCTCGCCTCCCGACAGGGAGGAGCCGCCGATAACCGCCGCGGCAATGGCATCCATCTCATAGCCGGGGCCCAGTGCGGGCTGGGCGGAACTGAGCCGACTGGCCATGACGACACCCGCGATGCCGAAAAAGGCGCCGCTCATGGAATAAATGGCGATTTTCCACCTATCGGTATTGATACCCGAAAGTTTCGCGGCTTCCTCATTAGAACCGATAGCAAAGGTATACCGGCCTATGACAGTTTTGGAGAGAATAAACGCGGCAATCAGAGCGGCGCCGAAAAACACCAGAACCCCCAGGGGGATCCCCAAAACCGGCCGCGTGGCGATGGTGCCAAACTCCGGCACGTCGGAAAAATAAACGGGTTTTGTTCCCGAAATGATCAGGTTAAGCCCCTTGGTAATATTCATCATGCCCAGGGTCGCGATGAAGGGGGGGAGCTTGAGTTTGGCGATGTTTACACCGTTGACAAACCCGCATAGGGCACCGGCAATAACCGCCGCGAGAATTCCGACAAAGATCGGCAGCTTCAGCATGGTAATAAAAACCCCGGCCATAACCGAAGCGAAGGTCATAACGGTTCCGATGGACAGGTCTATGCCGCCGGTTATAATAATGAAGGTAATCCCTACCGCCAGGATACCGTTGACGGAGGTCATCAGCAAAATGGTGACCAAATTGCTATAGCTGGAAAAATTAGGGGACAAGATAGAAAAAATTACAATCAATAAAATAAGGGCCGCAAAGGCAAGTATCGTCTGCGTTGCCTTTGAATTAAGCCGTTTGCCTAAAAATGTATTGTCTGCCATCCCTGTTCCTTCCTGTTTTTGATCATGCTGAAATAGCGTTATCGCGTAATGTCGCGTAATACATTATTTTCTCCTGGGTGCCTTCCCCGGCGCTTAAAACAGCGGTTATCCGGCCTTCGCACATGACCACAATACGGTGGCTCATGCGGAGAATCTCCGGCAGTTCCGATGATATCATGATAATGGATTTTCCTTGATCCGCAAGCTCATTGAGCAGCTTATAGATTTCGCTTTTGGCTCCGACATCAATACCCCGTGTCGGCTCGTCGAAAATTAAAACATCGCTGTTACGAACCAGCCACTTTCCCACCACGACCTTCTGCTGATTGCCGCCGGAAAGATTTTTCGCGAGCTGTTCCACGCCGGGGGTTCTGGTGTTGAGCCGTTCCACATACTCCTGGGTTACTTTTTTTGATTTTACTTCGTCTATCACCCCCAGGGGTTTTAGAAAGTCCTTGAGAGAAGCCATAACGGTATTAACCTTTACGGACATACCCAGGGCAAGGCCGAAACGCTTGCGATCCTCCGAAAGATAGCCGATGCCATGCCTCACCGCGTCCCGGGGCTGCCTGATAACGGCCCTTTTCCCTTTGACAAATATCTTCCCCCGGTCCATGGGGTCCGCCCCGAAAATAAGCCGCATGGTTTCGGTTCTTCCGGCACCCATGAGCCCCGCGAACCCCAGAATTTCCCCCTTATGAAGTTCAAAGGATACATCCTGCACCGCCCGTCCCCTGGCAAGGTGTTTTACTTCCAGAACCGTCTCGTTTTTTGAGGTGTCCTCGTGGAGATGATGGCTTTCATAAATTTCCCGGCCCACCATCTGGGTGATAATCTGTTCGGTGGTAATTTCCTTTATGGGTGTGGTGGTAATATACCGGCCGTCCCGCATAACCGTAACGCGGTCGCAGATATGGTGCAATTCGTCCATGCGATGGGAAATATAGACAATACCCTTCCCCTGATTCCGCAGGTCCCGTATAACCTTAAAAAGTTCTTCTATTTCACTGTCGCTCAAGGCCGAGGTCGGCTCGTCCATGATAAGCACATCCATGTTAAAAGAAAGGGCCTTGGCGATTTCGACCATTTGCTGCTGGGCAACAGTAAGCCCCGACACCTTAACGCGGGGGTTCAGGTTCAGATTAATCAGTTTAAATAATTCTTCCGCTTTGCGGTTGATCTCCCCATCGTCCACCAGAAACCGCATGCCCTGTTTCTGTTCCCGGCCGATAAAGATATTTTGCGCCGCAGTAAGGTGCTTCATCAGGTTTAATTCCTGGTGAATAATACTGATCCCCAAATCCTGAGCCTGCTTGGTATTGTGAAGCTCCACGGTTTCGCCCCGGACTCTGATAGTCCCGGCATCTTTCCCATAAACACCGGCCAGCACCTTCATCAGGGTTGACTTCCCCGCCCCGTTTTCGCCGACCAATCCATGGACTTCCCCGCGTAACAGCTCAAAACGGCAATTGCTTAAGGCGTGCACCCCGGGGAAACTTTTTTTAATTTCTTCCATTTGCACGAGGAAATCACTCATCCGGCAAAACTCCCGTTACGACCCCTAAGACTTTCTATAGCATAGTGTGTTTTTTTACTTGTGTCAAGGGGCCGGGTTGCCTCATGCAACTCCAAGGAGCTGTACACACAGCGCCAGTACTCCGTGGTTAGTTTCTTCAGCATTGTTCTGCCGTTTAATTACACAAAACGTTACCTTGCGCGTATTCTGAATAATTCGGTGTATTCGTCACCGGCGACAAAAAAGTAGATGTCCGGCCCCGCGCCCGCGTGAAACGCGATGGTAAATTCCCGTCCCTCGCCGTAAGTTCCGAGTATTTCGGAAACGCCGCTTAGGTCAACGCTCCTGCTGTTTCCGTCCGGATCGGCGATCCATATCGCGGCGGCGGCGCGGCTGTCCGGTTGTCCTGATTGTTCTGATTGATTTGATCGATCCAGAAAAAGCTGATAGCC
>JAIRLK010000160.1 GCA_031259515.1 Treponema sp.
TATGGATGAACTGAAACAAATGTTTGAAACAACGTTTACGCGGCAATCGTAGCAACCAGCCCCGCCGGCATTCGCGCAATTCGTATACATGAGCGGAGACAGCCGCTTGCGCGGTTGTCTATTCGCGGTTCCAGACAGAGAAGTCCAGAGCGGATTCGATAAGCAACTGCAAAAAACACAATATCCTAAAAGATTTTTTTGAAAACCTGTCTCCCGAGGAGGTAAATATGCTGACGGAAGGAGCTGGCCAACTCGGACTTCGACACCGCCAGCCCCTTCACCCTGAAGTTCAACGAAGGCGACCGGGGTAGGCGGATCTACTACAAGCTCCACAGGGAGTCCACCACCAACCTGAAAGGCCCCAACTCGGAGATTTACTCCGCGGTCATCCCGTGAATACGGCGGTGGGGAACCCCGAAATCGGACCTCCCCGCCGCCGGCGCGGGATTTGGAACAGCCTCAAATAAAAAAATTGTTAATTTTAACAAACTCACTTGACATAAAAATCAGTTGGTGCTATCTTCTCTTCATTCGTTTCGTTGTTAGTAGTTACTAACTAGGAGGTTGAAGGTGCGGAGAAGGATAGCCGTTCCTGTTTTGGCGTTGGTTTGTTTTTCCCTGATTGCCGCTCCGGTTTTTGCCGATGCCGGGTATTGGGAAGGGAAGGAACGGGAACTGCGGCTTGTCTTGAGCGAGGCCTATTATCGCTATGTATCGGGCGATGCAGAGGGGGCGGCGGCTCTGGTGGACGCCGCTTTTTCGCAGTACCGGGAAACGGGTTTTGAGGAACAGGTCAAGACCGTCATTTCCCCGGAACGGGCGCAAAATATAGAAGATTGGGTTGAGTATGTAAAGGCATCCATGCGGGCCGGCAAAAGCCAGCAGGAGATACGGGAAAATCATAACGAGCTCCTCCGGCTCCTCCGGGTTACCGCGAACCGGCTTGACGGGAAAGAGGAGCCGGCCGCGGCGGCGCGAAGCTGGACAAGAATAGCCAACGAGATGGCCGCGGTTCTGGATACGGCCGATACGCTTTACCGTTCAGGCGACCAGAAGGGCGCGAAAGATCAGGTGGATGTAGCCTACTTTCAGTTCTACGAAAAAGTGGGATTTGAAAAGATTGTTATGAGCAGAATCTCCGGCGCTAGGGCTTCCCAGGTGGAGTACCAGTTCAGTGCGGTAAAAAAGTCTATAACCAACCGGGCATCCCAGGAGGAGGTTGCGGCGGGGCTTGATACCCTGGCAACCTACCTTAAAGAGGACGCCGCCCAGCTTGACGGCAAGGAAGAGCTGGCCATCGGGGTCTTCCTGGGCTCCCTCCTCATCATAGTCCGGGAAGGGTTTGAGGCCATCATCATCGTGGGGGCTATCATCGCCTACCTGCTTAAAAGCGGCAATAAGAAGGGCGTGCGTCCGGTGTATTGGGGTTCCCTGATTGCCCTGGGGGTAAGCGTCATCATGGCCTGGATACTGAACCGGATTACCAGCGTTGCCGGGGGGCAGAACCAGGAAATTGTCGAAGGGGCCACCATGTTATTGGCGGTGGTCGTGCTTTTTTATGTCAGTAACTGGATGGTTTCCAAGGCCGAAGCGGAAGCCTGGACCGGATATATCGAAGGCAAGGTTAAGTCCTCCATTACCCGGGGCAGTATGTTTTCCCTGGCTTTTGCCGCATTCCTGGCGGTTTTCCGGGAAGGGGCCGAAACCATCCTCTTTTACCAGGCCCTGCTGGCCAGTACCGAAAAGTACATCAATATGGTGTGGGTGGGTCTCGGCGTCGGTATTGTTCTGCTGGTTATCATCTATATATTGATTCGGGTTGTAAGCATCCGGCTTCCCTTAAAACCTTTCTTTCTGGGGACCAGCGTCCTGCTTTTTGTCATGTCCATTACCTTTGTCGGTAACGGGATCAAGGAGCTTCAGGAGGGGAACGTCATTGGGGTTAGCCCGGTACCGGGAGTTGCTTCCGTCGATATTTTGGGGATATATCCCACCCTGGAAACCCTTATCCCCCAGGCGGCGCTTCTGGCGATTACCGTGGTTACCTTCGTCATTCAGATTCGCCGGTGGAAGGGCGCCGGCGCGCCGGGGGCGAATCCGTGAACTCCCGGCGGTTTTACAGGCACGAGCTCAGGCCGTTAGGCTATGAGAATTTTTTATAAGGAGTGGTACTATGAAAATCAGAACACTGATGGTACTTCTTTTGATCGCGCTTTGCGTATCCGCCGCTTTTGCCGGCGGAGGACAGCAGAGCGGAACCAGGCCCGCCAGTACGGTAAACCCTGGCGAGGAGGCCGGCTTTGAGGAATTCCCCTTGGGGGACGACTTTGAACTGGGGCCTCTTAACGTAGCGGGAGTGTATTTCCAGCCGGTGGATATGCTCCCTGCCGATGCGGGGCTTCCCGCGTCCCAGTCGGACATGCACATGGAAGCGGATATTTCCGCCGCTGAAAACGATCTGGGATACGGCGTGGGGGATTTTGTGCCTTACCTGACGGTTCAGTACGAGATTATTCGGTCGACCGGAGAAAAGGTTGAAGGGACCTTCATGCCCATGAACGCCAGCGACGGCCCCCACTACGGCGCCAATGTCAAGCTGCCCGGCCCGGGCGGACCCGGATCATACTCGGTGCGGTTCATGATCCAGAATCCTGAAGCTCAAGGGTATGTGCTTCACGTGGATCAGGAGACCGGCGTTCCCGGCAGGTTCTGGGGCGCTCCCCTGGTGGCGGAGTGGAACGTGGACTACGCCGGTCCGGCGTGGTAGAGTGAAAACCCGGCGGCGTAAAGAACGATTTGTTTCACGCCGCTGCCTCCCCCGGGCGATTATTGTTCGCCGGGGGTTTTTTAGCGGTTCAACAAAGATAGGAGAAATATGCTGAGATACCTCATCCA
>JAIRLK010000183.1 GCA_031259515.1 Treponema sp.
CGCCTACATGACCAGCAGCAATCCCAAAGGACCTTTTACCTTTCAGTCAAAGATTCTCAACGCTCCGTCGGCCATGTTCAGCGGCGCCATCAGTTCAAACAACCACCACGCCCTGTTTAAGTTTAAGGACAAATGGTACATCGTCTACCACACCCAGACCCTTGAAAAACTGATGAAAGACGCTGGCGTACTGCCCGCCCAGCTTCCCCACCCGACAACGGGCGTTCTCCAAAATGATACACGCTACCGGAATACGCACATTGACGAGGTTACCATAAACCCCGACGGCACAATCGCGGAAATCAGCGGTACCATGACCGGCGTGGCCCAGGTTGGCCATTTTGATCCCTACCGGCCCACGGAAGCCGCGACTATCGGCGTAATGGCCGGAATCAACATAAAGGAAGATACCTCCGCCGGCGCGGACCCCAAATCGAAGGCGGTGGTTACGGAAATTAACTCCGGCGACTGGCTTGCCCTGTACGGCGTGGACTTTGGCAACGCCGGGGCGAAGAAGTTTTCCTGCCGCGTAAAAGCGCCGCAGGCCGGTTTGGGGGCGATACAGATCAGGCTGGATTCGCCGGACGGAACCGTTGCCGGCCATGTTTCCATCAAACTTGCGGAAGGGGATGCCGGCGGGGCTTATTCCGAAGTGACCGTAGATCTGCTGCGGCCGGTTACCGGCGTACATGATCTGGTCTTCGTGTTCTACGGCGAAGGCTGGGCATTTGACCAGTGGCAGTTCATTCAATAGATCTAATTCGATAGGTCTATGAGCCTGTTTGAAAACAAAGAATTTACGGTATATACTCTTTGCAGGAGGAGCTATGACAACGCGCAATCCCCTTATTAAACCATACCTGAAATGGGCGGGGGGAAAACGGCAGTTGCTGCTGGAAATAAAGAAATATCTTCCCGGTGACTTGCATACATATACCTATTATGAACCCTTTGTCGGCGCGGGGGCCTTGTTTTTTGAATTGCGGCCTCAAAAAGCGGTTATCAATGATTCCAATACCCAGTTGATTTTAACGTATAGGGTAATAAAGGAAAACGTGGAAGAACTCCTCGCCCTGCTGAAAGAGTATAAGGGCAAGAACAGTAAAAGTTTTTTTTATGAAATTAGAAACATAGACAGGGACGCTGAAAAATTTGAAACCCTTACGGATGTTGAAAAAGCCGCCCGTTTAATATTCCTTAATAAGACCTGTTTTAATGGTTTATACCGGGTAAATTCTCACGGTTTTTTTAATGTGCCTTACGGAAGATACAAAAATCCTGCTATATACGACGAAAATGTCTTGCGGCAAATAAGTAACTATTTTAACGCCGGTGATATTACTATTCTCAACGAGGATTTTGAAGAAGCTGTTCTAAGCGCCGGCAGCGGTTCTTTTATTTATTTTGATCCGCCCTATCACAGTCAGGATAAAATCAATTTTACCGAATACCAGGCGGATGGATTCGGGGAAGAAGCGCAGGAGCGGCTGCGGGATGTAATTATCAGGATGACGCATCGCGGGGTAAAATGCCTGTTAAGTAATTCAGATACGGAATATATCCGCGGGTTGTACGATTCGGATATTTTCGACATTATCTCTGTGCGGGCAAAACGGCTGATAAATTCTGATTTTACCGGCAGAGGCGCTGTTCATGAGGTTTTAATCAGGAACTGGAAAAATTTCCCAATGAGCTCCACCGCGTCAGAGACTCCACCATAAACCCCTTTATATCGATCCCGTAAACCTCCCGCAGGGTCTCCCCGTCCAGGGCTTGTCCGGCAGGACCGCAGGACACTATTCTGCCGTCCCTCATCAGGGCGGCGCGATCCCCAAAACAGAGGGCCAGATTGAGATCGTGAAGGACGGCGACAACGGCCTTTTGGTGTTCCCCGGCCCAGCGCGTAAGGTATCGCAACAGTTCAATCTGATGTTTCAGGTCCAGGTGGTTGGTGGGCTCGTCCAACAGGATAAGGTCCGGGTCCTGGATAAGGGTCCGGGCCAGGAACACCCGCTGAAGCTGGCCGCCCGAAAGCTCATTTATCAACCGGTCCTTTTCATCGTAAAGCTCCAGTCGCCGCAGAATATCCGTGATGAACAGGCGATCTTCCTTCGAGAGGCTTTTGAGGAAACCCCGTGAATGGGCGTACCTTCCCAGGGCCGCCGTATCGTAGACACTGTACGGGAAGTGTATCTGCGACATTTGCCCCAGCAGGGCGATCTTCTTCGCCAGGCTTTTTCTTGGAAGCGAGGCGGCGTCCCGTCCGTCCAGCCGTATTTCCCCCCGGCAGGGGATGATGCGGGCTATAGCTTTTAAGAGGGTGCTCTTGCCGCAGCCGTTGGGCCCCACGATACAGAGAACCTCTCCCCGGTCCGCCCGCAGGGTAATGTCCCGTATCACCTCAACGCCGTTGTACCCGGAAAACAGGTTGTTTATTTCCAGCATGGCCTATCGCTTTTTGAAATAGACCCAGGCGAAAAAAGGCGCCCCGATGATGGCGGTAACGGCGCCCACGGGAAGTTCCGAAGGGGATACGATGGTTCTGGCGACAAGGTCCGTTACGATGAGGAGGGTCCCACCGGTGATAAAGGACATGGGGAGAACGTACCGGTGGCTGGAACCCACGATCCTCCGGGCAAGATGCGGGGCGATAAGGTCTACAAAGCCTATGGCGCCGCTCAAGGCTACCGCCCCGCCGGTGAGTATGGCGGAGGCGGCCAGCAGTTTTTTCCGTATCTTCCGGGCATCCACCCCGAGGGACAGGGCTTCCTCCTCCCCAAAGGTGAGGATGTCCATCTCCCGTGTATACCGGAAAAGGCCCAGGGAACCCAGGAACAGGAAGGGGAGCATGAGGCCCACATAGGGCCAGCCTTTGAGGGAAAAACTGCCCATCTGCCAGAAGAGGAGGTTCCGCATTTCTTCCCGGTAAAGCGCGGTTAAGGTGGTAAGCAGGGCGTTGATGAACAGAGAAAAAACCATGCCGAAGAGGATGATGGTGTTGTTGGAAAAATTCCCGTCCAGCCGGGATGAAAAACTCATCACAAAGAAAATGGTCAAAAGGCCGGCGAGAAACCCTGTTGCGGGAAGGGTAAAACCGCCCAGAAAGGGGAGGGTAAAGCCGGTGAGCAGGATCAGCGCCGCCCCCAGGGAAGCCCCGGCAGAAACGCCCAGTATGTAGGGGGAAGCCAGTTGGTTTTTCAGAACGGACTGGAATACCGCCCCGCTGACGGACAGGGACCCTCCGGCCAGGAACGCCAGCAGGGCCCGGGGAAAGCGCAGGTTCCATACGATAGGAATGGTTTTAGGATCCAGCGCGTCCTGGGGGGGCAGATTAAAGGCCTTAAACAGGATAACCCTCAGAGTATCTACGGGACTGATGAGGGAACTCCCCAGAGATGTTCCGGCGCAGATCATGATGAGGGAGATACCGGTCCCCAGGGCTATTTTCCCGCGGCTCGTCATAAACCCCCGGTCCTCCTAAAACGCCGGAAACCGATCCGGGTACACCGCCGCAGCCATTTGCTTCAAAGCCGAAACAACGT
>JAIRLK010000318.1 GCA_031259515.1 Treponema sp.
TTCCACGCTCGCGGTACGGTGATTACGATTGAAGGGCCGAGGTTTTCCACGCGGGCGGAATCCCGCATGTTCCGCGCTTGGGGCGCCGACATCATCAACATGTCCATTGCCACGGAAACAGTACTGGCTAATGAATTGGGCCTTCCCTACGCGGCGGTGGCTATGAGTACCGACTACGATTCCTGGCGGTCCGACGAGGAGCCGGTTACCTGGGAAGCCATAGCCAGGGTATTTGCCGACAACGCTGCCAAGGTAACCGCTCTGCTGAGGGCGGCTATCCCCCGGAGCCTGGAAGTGTAATCCCGGCGGGGACGCTGCGCTGAGGATAAGCCGGGAAGAACTTGCCCAGGCTTTGAAGGTGAGTTTTGTCATAATTAACCGTTGGGAAAACGGTAGATTGCATGAAAGCGGTTGATTTTCAGGAAACGCCCCAAGGGGCGGAGAATTAAACCCCAAAAGGGCTACGCACCCGCTAAGAGGACTTGTCCCCAGAAGCCCAAGCCCCCCGGAGTTTTGGATGAGCGTGGGTCTTTTACGTTTCCCCCGGGTAGGTGAATCCCCATTGGCGGCGGATCTCGTCCATAATCCCCGCGATGACCAGGGATTCGTCAAGGGGCATGATTTCGCTTTCCGTGCGGCCGGCGCGGAGACAATCCATAACCGCCTCCGCTTCGTAATTATAGCCGTTACCCAGAAAATCGCCTTCCCAATGGTAAGGGGGCCTTCCCGGAAGAACCAGGTCCGCGCTGCGGCAAAACACAAAAGACGGCAGGTGTATGTAGCCTTCGGTCCCATAAATCCACAGATCGTTTACCGTGGTAAGGGCGATAGATGCGCTCACCAGGGCCGTTTGATGGGGTCCCCAGTATAGAAGGGCAGCGGCTTCCTCGTCAACGCCGGTTTCGCCCATCGTAAGGGCGCCGCTGATTTTCTGCGGCCTCGCGCCGCCAAAGGCCATGGACGCAAAGGAAACCGGATAGACCCCGGCATCCAGGAGCGCGCCGCCCCCCAGGTTAATATTCCTAAGCCGGTGTTCCGGCGGCAGGTCAACCGTAAAGCCGAAGTTCCCCTGGACCATCCGTATCTCTCCCACCTGGCCGCCGGCAATCCATTCCCGCGCCTTGCGGACAGGGGGCACAAAACGCGACCACAGGGCCTCCATAAAAAAGACCTTGTGCCGGCGGGCGCAATCTATCATTTCCGTAAGTTCGGCGGCGTTAAGCGCCGCAGGTTTTTCGCAAAGCACGGCCTTGCCCGCCTTAAACGCCTTGAGCGCAAGTTCCCTATGGGCTGAATGGGGAACGCCGAGGTAGACTACATCGATCTTTGAGTCCTCCAGCATGGCGTCAAAGCCGGCGTAGGCTTTTTCTACGCCGTATTTTGCGGCGAATGTTTCCGCCTTGTCCCTGGAGCGGGACACTACCGCACAGGGGTTAGCCCCTTCCGCGTTTTTCAGGCCCCGGATAAAGGCGTTTGTTATGCCGCCGGTTCCCGCAAAGGCCCAGTTTATGGTTTTCTTCATCGTAAAGGCTCCTCTAAATTTCCATTTCCCCGCCGCGGTAATCAATAAACCAAGTATTCCCTCCAGGCGTTTTTTTCTCTCCGGTGATAATCTTATAAATGCCTTCCGCCGATTCCTCCGGCTCTATTTGCGCATCATTGCGGCCCATTACGGTATTCATCCTGCCGGGGTGTACCGCGCAGACGGTATAGCGGCTCTCGGTTTTGGCGAAAATCGCGGTAAGTTTGTTTTGCGCCGCCTTACTGACGGAGTATCCGGGATACTTTGTCCCTATGTTGGTCATAGACCCCGCTTCCGAGGTAATCATGATGAACATGCCGCCGTCTTTAATCAAATGATGAAAGTGTTTTATCACTATCGCGGAGCCTATCACATTAACTTCCAGTGCGGCGCGCAGATCGTCGATGCTCGCCTCGGTGATAAGGCGTGTACGATCGCTATCGGCCAGTATACCCGCCACAATTACAAGGGCATCGAGTTTTCCGCCGTCGGTTTCAATTTTTCCCGCCGCTGTTTCCGCCATTGCCTCGCAGGTTACGTCAAGTTCAATCAGCTTGTAGTTCGAAAATTCCTTTGCGGCCTCCGCCGCCTTTGCCGACGGTTTGTTCCGGTACGCGGCATAGACATCATGCCCTTTTGCCGCCGCAAGTCTCGACAGCGCAAGACCCAGTCCCTGATTCACCCCAATAACGGCTATTCGCATAAGAGTTCTCCTTAAAACCAAAATTTATCCGGACGCGCGCTGGACCGGCATCAATTTTGAGTATAGGAAGATACTACGCCCCGTGTAAAGAATCAGTCCATCCTCCGCAGTAATTTTACATCGCAATTATACCCTCACGTATACCTGATCGACTTGGCCAGACTATCTTTACTAATCCGGTAAACTTTTATTCATTTCTTCGTATGTTTATTCAACGTGAGTTCGATGAGACTAATGTATCCGCGAATGAACGCGAATTTTCACGAATTATTTGGAGAAATTTGTGCTGATTCGTGTAATTCGCGGACTTTTTTCTTTGTTGTCGAATTCACGTTAAATAGTGAAGAACATGAACCCCGGGCTTTACCTGCAAACCCTTAGGGATGTCTTCATCCTTCTTAGGGTCTGTTAAGAAAGTCCGCGGTTAAATTCATGAAAGGGGTCCGATGTGGCCAAGCGTGATTACTATGAAGTGTTGGGACTGCAAAAAGGCGCGTCCAAAGATGATATAAAGAAAGCTTATCGAAAACTTGCCATCCAGTATCATCCGGATAAAAATCCGGGGAACAAGGAGGCGGAAGAGAAGTTTAAAGAGGCTAGCGAAGCCTATGAAATCCTGTCGGACGATCAGAAAAAGGCCGCTTACGATCAATTCGGGTTTGCCGGCGTAGAAGGGATGAGTGGCGGTCAGGATTTCTCCTCCACCTTTCATGGCTTCGAGGACATCTTTGGGGATTTTTCCGGCATCTTTGATACTTTTTTCGGAGGCGGCGGACGCCGTTCTTCCGGGGGCGGCTCAGGGGGCCTGCGGCAGGGGGCCAATCTCCGGTATGATATAGAGATCCCCTTTAAGGACGCTGTCTTCGGTACCAGGGTGGAGATCCAGTATTCCCATAGCGAGTCCTGCTCTTCGTGCAAGGGAACCGGCGCGACTGGCGGTTCGGGCAGAAAGACCTGTCCCGCTTGCCAGGGATCGGGCCAGATCCGGCATAATCAGGGATTCTTCTCCGTGGCATCTACCTGTCCATCCTGCGGCGGGGAGGGCTTTATCATCGAACATCCCTGTAAGGACTGCGGCGGGTCAGGTACGCAAAAAAAGCGCCAGAAGATCATGGTTACCATTCCTGCGGGAGTGGAGAACGGGAAGCGGGTCGTCATTCCCCGGCAGGGAGACGCCGGCCCCAATGGCGGCCCTCCGGGGGACCTGTACGTATTCATCCAGGTAAAGTCCCATGAATACTTTGAGCGTCAGGACGTGGACCTTTACTGTGCGGTGCCTGTATCCATAACCCAGGCGGCATTGGGAGCGGACATCCATATAACCACCCTGGATAGTAAAACTATCAAAGTGAAGATACCGCCGGGCATACAGAACGGCCAGTTGCTCCGTGTCCGGGATGAAGGCGTTCCCGTATCCGGCCGCCGAGGCAGCCTCTACATCAAGGTGATGGTTCAGATACCGGCGAAGCTCTCCCGGCGGGGCCGGGAACTCATGGAAGAGCTGTCCCGTGTGGAAGGAGAGAATGAAGCGCCCAGGCCGATTCCCTTGGCAGAACTGGCCGAACATTAACGGGGGAAAACGCCAGGGCCGTTGGGTCAGTGCCTTATTCCCGTTTTCCCTGGGCCGGTTATGACATACTTTCACCGGCCTTGAGCCGTTTCCTTAGCGCGTTTATTTCATTGACAATCGTCATTGCTTTTTGTATTTTCTGTATTGATGAATTCTCGTTTTATCCGTTACAACCAGTTTGGTCAAATAGTTATCACGGAGGAAGACGATCCAGACTGGATTGTGGACGTTATGCTGGAAACCGGGTATGGCGACGAATTCTGTTATGCCCTGAATTTTGACCCCCTCTTTATCGCCGCTCTTATGAGGGCGGGGTTTCTGGTGATGTCTGTCGCCGTCGGACCCTATCGCGGGCCTGATAGAAAACTCCGGCGTTATGTCCTGCTCCCCAAACTCCACCTGGAACGGTCTGTGGTGTTCTGGGAAGACCTGCACGAAACCAGAACGGCCAGGCGGCTCCTTAAACGCTATGAACTGCGGTATGACGCCGATTTCGACCGTATCCTGGAGCGTTGTGTGGAGGTACACGGCAACGACTGGCTTACTCCGCCCCTGCAATCAAGCGTTAAAGCGATACGCGCCATTGATAACAGCCTGGTACGGCCGGTTTCTTTCGGGCTTTATCGGGACGGAAAACTGGCGGCTGGCGAATTTGGGGTGGTAACCGGCAGGGTATATACCAGTTATTCCGGGTACCGGGATGAAGATTCGGCGGGAACGGTCCAGATGGTTCTGACTGGCCGGTATCTTAGGGATACGGGTTTTGCCTTTTGGGACCTGGGTATGCCTCTGGCTTACAAAGACCGGCTGGGCGCCCGGAATATCAGCCCTCGTCTTTTTGTTGAATTATTTCGGGGAGCCTTGGTAAACGCTGCTAATGTATGGTAGTATATCGCTACAGGATACTTTTTGATGAATTTTGATATGTCCGTGGTTGATAAAGGGAAGCCGCTCCCCATGGGGTCAACCTTAACCGAAAGCGGGGTAAATTTTTCGCTCTTTGCCCGGCACGCTACCGAGGTAACGCTGGCAATATTTGAATCTCCGGACCGGGAAAGTAAGCATATTGAAATCAAGCTGAACGAAAAGAAAAACCGGACCGGGGATATATGGCATTGCCATGTCCGGGGACTCTCGGCGGGGACCCTCTATCTGTACCGGGTAAACGGCCCGTACATACCCGAACAGGGTTTCAGGTTCAATCCCCATAAGTCCCTGATAGATCCTTACGCCAAGGCCATGACCTCCTTGGCGGACTGGGACCTTAAAGCCTGTATGGGCTACAATCCCGAAGATGCCGCACGGGACCTTTCCTTTTCTTACACAGACGATCTTTATACCCAGCCCAAAGGCGTGGTGATAGACGACGACTTTGACTGGCAGGACGACGCTCCCCTCAATTATCCTCTGAGGTTCAGCGTGCTCTATGAAACCCATGTCCGGGGACTCACGGTGAACCCCAATTCCGGGGTGGCTCATCCGGGGACCTACCGGGGGGTAATCGAGAAAATCCCCTTTTTAAAAGAACTGGGGATCACTAGCCTGGAATTTCTTCCCATTCAGGAATTTAACGAGCGGGAACATTGGGGGACCAATCCCCGGACCGCCAAGCCTCTGGTCAATTATTGGGGGTATTCAACCGTAGCGTTTTTCGCGCCCAAAGGATCTTATGCCGCAGATAGGAGTCCCGGAGGCCAGGTGCGGGAATTCAAGGAAATGGTTCGGGAACTTCACAAGGCCGGCATTGAGGTGATTCTGGACATTGTGTTTAACCATACCGCCGAAGGCAACGAGTTGGGGCCTACGTTTTCCTTTAAGGGGCTGGACAACACCATTTATTACATGCTGGATGAAAACAAGCGGTACTACAAGAATTTTTCCGGTTGCGGTAACTCGTTGAATTGTAATCACCCGGTGGTACGGTCATTCATCATGGACTGCCTGCGCTACTGGGTAATCGAAATGCATGTGGACGGCTTCCGCTTCGACCTGGCTTCTATCCTGGGCCGGGATCGGTACGGGAACCTGATGGAGAATCCCCCTATGCTGGAACGGATTGCCGAGGATCCCATCCTGAGCCATACCAAGATCATTGCCGAAGCCTGGGATGCCGGCGGCGCCTACCAGGTAGGCTGGTTCCCCGGCGGCCGCTGGGCGGAATGGAACGACCGGTTCCGGGACGATGTGCGGCGGTTCTGGCGGGGCGATTCCCACGAGGCCCGGTATCTGGCGACCCGTATCTCCGGGAGTTCCGATCTGTACCTGCGGGACGGGCGAAAGCCCTTTCACTCCATCAACTTCATCACCAGCCATGACGGGTTTACCATGAAAGACCTGGTTTCCTACAACAACAAACACAACGATGAAAACGGTGAGGAAAACCGGGACGGCGCCGGCAACAACTACAGTTATAACTATGGGTTTGAAGGCCCCTCAATTAATCCGGTTATTGAAACCATTAGGGAACGGCAGATCAAAAACTTCTTTACTACCCTGATGATCTCCCTGGGAACCCCTATGATCCTTGGGGGGGACGAATTTGGGCGGACCCAAAAGGGCAACAACAACGCCTACTGCCAGGACAACGACATTTCCTGGTACGATTGGTCCCTTTTGGAAAAGAACCAGGGGCTTTTCCGTTTTGTCCGGGAAATAATCGCCTTCCGCCTGCGGCATCCCGGGTTCATGCGTCCTGAATTTTTTACCGGACGTGGGGGTAAATACAACGCCATTCCGGACATCACCTGGTTCAACGAGAAGGGAGGAGTTCCGGATTGGGATAAAGTAGACGCCTGCCTTGCCTTGCGTATAGACGGCACGAAGGCGGATGTTCTGGCTGACCGGGACGACAACGATTTTTACATCATGCTGAATGCGGAATTAAAACCCGTGAACTTTACCATCTGCAATGCCCCCAAAGGGAAATTTTGGGCCCTGACGGTGGATACGGCCCTCCCTTCGCCGAATGACATCCTGCTTCCGGGCCATGAAAAGCCTTACGTAACGGAGAGTAAATATCTGGTGAAGGATAGGAGCATCGTCATCTTCATTTCAAGGCAAACCGGGTTCATTTAAGCGTGAGGTTAATATTATGGATGAAAGCAGCTTTATCTTGGGAGTAGACCTGGACGGCGTTGTGGGCGATTTCTACGGCTCACTGCGGAAGATTGCCGCCGAATGGCTTAACAAGCCCCTTGATGCCCTAAGCGTCGAGGTGGACTACGGTCTTGACAGATGGGGCCTTGTCGAATACGGCGGGTATCCCCGGCTTCACCGTTTCGCCATTACCCAGCGGAACCTCTTTCGGGACATGGAACCCATTAAGGACGCTCCGGCGGTATTACGGAAACTCTCCGCCAAAGGCATTCGTATCCGCATCATCACCCACCGGCTTTTCCTCAAGTATTTCCACCGGGCCTCTATCACCCAAACCGTTGACTGGCTTGACTCCTACGACATCCCCTACTGGGACCTCTGTTTCATGAAGGACAAGGGCGCGGTGGGCGCTCATGTGTATATCGACGACGCCCCGTCCAACGTGATAAGTCTGCGTGAACAGGGGTGCCATACCATAGTCTTTACCAATTCCACCAACACGGCGCTTCCCGGTCCTCGGGCGGACACCTGGCTTGAGGTTGAAACCCTCGTGATGGATGCCCTGGACGAATGGACCACCGGTACGCTGAACCTCTTCGGCGCTACGGACTTCCGGCGCTGACCGGTGGACGCGGGGAGTGATGGCCGATATAGTTCTTGCCGTCATCAACGCCAAGTGGATACATCCGTCTCTGGCGCTCAGGCTTCTTAAGGCCAATCTGGGGCCGTTGGAAGACCGCTGTCAAATCCTGGAATTCGCCCTCCGCCAGCCCTTGAGCGAAAAGACCGCCCCTATTCTGGCCGCCCGGCCCCGAATCCTGGGGCTTTCGGTTTCCATCTGGAATCACCAAGCGACGCTGGAACTGCTTGAGGCTCTGGAAACGGCCTGGGCCGGAGTTTTCAAACCCATCATCGTCCTCGGCGGCCCGGAGATCTCCCATCTGCCGCCGGAGGCCGGAATTCTGCGTTACGCTCACTGGGTGGTTCAGGGAGAGGGAGAGGCGGTTTTCCGGGAACTCTGTGCGAGGCTTTTGAAGGATTCCGCTACGGAGCGGCTTCCCTCAGCCTCGTCGGTTTGCGGCAAGATCATCAGCGCCAAGCCGGTGGACCCGGCCTCCCTGGCCTCCGCCTACCGGCTCTACACCGGCGAGGACCTTTGCCGAAAGCTGGTGTACGTGGAAGTTTCCCGGGGCTGTCCCTTTGGTTGCGAATTCTGCCTGAGTTCCCTGGATAAAGCGGTTCGGGAATTCCCCCTAGACCCTTTTCTGGGGGAGATGGACCTCCTTATCCGCCGGGGAGCGCGGACCTTCAAGTTCCTGGACCGTACTTTTAACCTTGACATAGAACGGGCCCGGCGTATCTTGGAATTCTTTCTGGCCCGGCAAGGGGAGGAACCGGCCTTGCGCGTTCATTTCGAGATGGTTCCCTCCCGGTTCCCCCCGGAACTGCGGGAACCCCTTACCCGGTTTCCGCCGGGGAGCCTTCGGCTGGAAGTGGGGATTCAGACCTTTAACCGGGAAACCGCCGCCCTGGTAGGCCGGCCTTGTGATCCGGAAGCGGAACTGGAAGCCCTGAGTTTCCTGGGGAAGTACACCAACGCCATCGTCCACGCGGACCTTATCGCCGGGCTGCCGGAGGAGGATATGGCTTCTTTTGGCGACGGTTTTGACCGCTTGTGGCTCGCCGGGCCTGGGGAAATACAGGTGGGCATCCTGAAACGCCTGCCGGGTACGCCCCTTGCCCGGCGCGGCGAGGCCTGGGGTATGCGCTACTCCCCGGACCCGCCCTACGAGGTTTTGGAGACGGCGGCTCTTCCCGCCCTGGAACGTGACCGGCTAAAAAACTTTGCCCGCTTCTGGGAACTCATCGTCAACCGGGGCGCGTTTCGGGACCTGGGCCCCTGGCTCTTTCCCCAAAGGCGGCGGGTATTCCGGTCTTTTCTGGAACTATCGGACCGGCTTCTTGAGCGGTTCGGGCGGAACTGGGGGATAGACCGGCGGGAACTCCGCGCTGAACTGGAAAGATGAGACTGTTCCAAAACTCCGGGGGCGGGGGGACAAGTCCCATATGCGTCCAGTTAAGAAGAATGCTATAGTATAGGCATGGACGGGGAACTGAAAAACTTTGAAGAACTCCTGAAACTCATGCCAGAGGGCTGGGAACAGAAGGCACGGGAATTGGGCGCATTGACACGGTCCCGGGAAATCAAGAACGCGAAAGATTTATTCCCTTGGGGGTAAATACTCCGCCCCTTGGGGCGGTTAAAAACAAATAAAAACGACGATAGAATGTGGGAATGAGTGAGTACATACATAAATCCCACAATGTATCGGTATTGTTATATCACATCGTATGTCCAGCAAAATACAGGCGCATAGTCATTAGCGAAGAAGTAGATAAAACGCTGAAAGAAGTGTGTGAAGAAATCAGCAAGAGGTATGAAATACAATTTTTGGAGATAGGGACAGAACTGGCACAGTTTCTCCTGTAATACCGCTGTCCTTGTGCGCGTTTAGGTAATCGTAATTGACATACCATACCAACAGTTCGATATTACGAAGCGTGTCCGTGACCGTGTCCTTGGCAATACCGAGCGCCCTGGCCGTCGCCCGCGTCCCGCAGCCGTTTACCGCCATAAAGAATATCAGAGAACGGATGAACGGATAGTAAGCCTTATACGTGTAGTTCTCAATAAAGGTCTTGCGCGGACAGCTTTCGTTCAGGCAAAGAAACCTCTGC
>JAIRLK010000305.1 GCA_031259515.1 Treponema sp.
TATACATCGACCGTTGCGGAAGGAGCGCCGGATACCGCGGCCTGGATGGACATGGAAGACTGGCCCCGGTAAACATCCTGGCCGCCTTTAGTCGGGATAATCATAGTCCCCTGGAAATAGCCGTCATCGTCCTGATGATTAAAATAAGACTGGTATGTCCTAAGGAACGAAAGGCTTTCGGGATAAAATATCTCATACACCTTGTCGTTCTTGGGGCCAATCGCACCGTCGGTAATTTCCCGCATATGGGTAACTTTAAGCTGGGGATGATAGGGGTAATGCTGATTATTCGGCTGGTCATAATACATGAAGTTGTTCATTGCCAGGTTGACCAGATTGGTTCCGGTAAATACGGCGCTTTCCATCACCGGGGAAAGCCGGAAAGCCCCGTTATCAATGTCAAGGGCATCTACGGCGGGGAATTTTACCACCCGCACAGGGGCATAAGCAAAAGCGTTCCGCCCAATTTGGATCAACGAACTCAGGGGAGTCAGGTCAAGAGTGTCGGTATTGTTTGACCCTTTCAGAGACCGGCAATTGGAAAAGGCATCCCGATCGATGATAGCCAACGCCGTACAGCCCGCAAAATCAAGCGATTCAACCGCAGATCCCTTGAATGCGTCCATAGAGATCTGGGTAAGCTCTGAACATCCGTTAAAGCTGACTTCTTTTAGGCCCGCGCTATAGCAGAACATATTAGCGCCGAGAACTTTCAGTTTTTTGGGGAGTATTATTTTTACAACCCGGTCCCTGGCATCTCCCCGGAGTTCCGCAGATATTGTGAGATCGTTTCCCGCAATATCTATGTCGAAAAACACGGGATCATCCGCTGTTTCCATCCCGGTCCAGCCGGACTCCGCCATATTGAGAACCACATACTTAGCGCCTATGGCCTCATACAGTTTGCCCAGCGGATCGACAAAAGTGGCGGTGATGTTATCGCCCGTCGGCTCGTTATCGGCATCCAGTTCCGGTATTTCTTTGTCAGTTTCCTTGTTAAGACCGGCAAATCCCGCGTTGGTAAAAGCGCTGGTGAATACGACCTCTAGCGGCGAACTGGCGCTCGCCCCTCCTGACGCAGCCGCGATTTTTGACAGATCGGCAACGCTCTCAAGGGTTACCTGATCCAACTTAGTCCCGTTGTCCGATTCTTCGTCCGGCGAATTAGGGCATCCGGTTAATACAAAGAGAAGAGTCAGGGCACTAAGTACAGCCCCCCCCCTAACATTTTAGAAAGGGATTTCTTGTTTTTCATCATAATGTACCTCCAAGAATACAATACTTTACCGGGTAACACCCGGCGCTTAAACATTTTAGCAGTCTGATTAGGCTAAAACACCGGATTACAAGAAAAAAAGAGAAAGGATTTAAACCCCAAAGGCACACAAAAACGGAAGGAATAAAACGTTACTTCATGCATCCTTGTACGCCTTTGTGGTTCGCCTCTCGTAACTATTCAGTCGTATCGCGGTTTGGGGACTTTTCTTGTCCTCCAACGCTTTACCCCCGCTGGCGACTGAATGGTTGCCGTTTCTCTTTAATCACCCGTATCCACTTGTTTAGTTTAATCAACCTACTAAAATTCAGCATAACACGGGAAATTCGTACTGTCAAGCAAATTCTTCAAAAAAAACAAAAAATCTTTCGAATGAAAATTTCTCAACCGAAAATTTCCCAGCCTGCCCTTTACGGCAGGCGATTTAATTGGTCCTAACATATACCACATCGGGGCCATCCTCGTGTACGGCTTCCAGTTGTGCCTGCGCGTTCACCTCCCGGGAACCGTACACCCACTTGGAACTTATGGAGAGCTTCGCCGCCACATCAGAGTCATTCAAGTTGGTATAGTACAGTATGCCGTATATAGCCCCCCAGTCCAGATCATAGTCCTGGTTTTCTTTATTCCCTTCGGCAAAGCGTCTGGAAAAAGCGCGTATCTGGGAATCCGCAGTGGATTCCAGGTCCAGGATGCCCGGGGAATACAGGCCGTGTACCGCATAGGGCATAACGGACTGCCCGCTCCCCTCCCAACCGAAAGGCTGATCCCCGGTCCCGCCGAGAACCCGCGGACTAAGAAAGTAATTTACCTGGTTGGTGATGGAGGTAAATTCCATTTCCTCCCGGTGAGCGTCCCGGATCATGTCCTGCATATAATTATTCGGGGTGTCATAAGAATTCCCGGTTTTCCCCCCGGCAAAGCCCGTTTCACGAACCAGAATAGGGTTATCCTGCCATGCGCCGATTACCGAAGTCGTCGGGGTCTCCCAGGACTGGACATTGAGCCGGAAGTACGTAAGAAACGCGGAGTAATTATATCCCCCTTCATGCCAATAATAATCAACGTCGTAATCGGTACCGGGGGCAACGGTATCCCAGAGGGTATTGGGATTTTCTTGTTCATCATTTACCGGGTCATAAAATTCCATGCCGATCTCCGGGTAGGCGCCCTCCCCGCCGTTCTCGTCATTGAACTCAATACCGTCAAGACCGTATCTATCCAGGGTGTCTTTGATGGTTTTCGCAAAAGGCTGGCGCAATGTATAGGGCAAATTGGCAAATGTTATACCGCCGCCGCCATTGGTAACGCCTAAGAGGATTTTGAAACCCTTGCTTTGTAAAGGACTTAACAGAGCCACCCGGTTGTCCAGAATTGGCAGCAGATCGCTTACGTCAAGGGTAAGGCTTCTATCGGAGTTTACTTTCATTTTCGCGGTAGACAGGACGATGTAATCAAAATAATAGGGGCCGGTGGCGCTTGCCATACGGTAATTCAGAGCCAGGCGGGGGTCCTGATCCCCCGTAACAGACAGGACAACCTTTACCTGGCTGTTGGGAAAATCCGCTTTATCGGTAATGCCGGGCGCATATGTCCAGGGC
>JAIRLK010000307.1 GCA_031259515.1 Treponema sp.
ATTGCCGCAAGGTCCGACTTGTCCTGCGTAAAGTTCGTATTATCCCGAGTGAACTTGGTAATATCATCGGGGCTTACCACGTGCTGGGCCGGACTTCCCACCGTTTTATGGGCCGACACATTTTGCGCCAGGGCAGCCATGTGTCCGAGCGCGGCGTCAATCACGGTAAAAAGGCTTTTTGAATTGATTTTAACCGACAGTTTATCCCCGGTCAATACCGCTTTCAGTTTGCCGTTATCCGTTCCGGCTGTTTACGACAAACGGAAAATTGCACGTTTCTCGTATATCCTTTCAAACCCTACCTGCGGTATTTACTTGTATTATAAAGAATTAGCGTTGCTGATTTGGTATGCCTAAACTTTCAGGAATTTGCTGTCAACTCGAATGACATCATATTCCAAAAAAAGAGGGATTTTATGAAAATCCACAACGACTTCACCCTGTATTGGCGCGTTATCCCTTCGGGAAAACGGGTAGTCTACTACTACGCCTATGACGAACATGACAAACGGCTGGGCGGATGGTCTACCGGGGAAACTACCATGACCGCGGCCCGCATTAAATGCAACCGCCTTTTGAAAGAGGGCAAACTCATTCCCAATAGCGACTATATGCCCACCTTCGCCGAATACGCACAGGGCTGGTGGGAATGGGAAACCTGCGCCTATCTCAAGAAACGCCGCAAGCGCCATAACCTGACCCAGGCTTACGCTGACAACAACAGAAAGAATTTGAAAAACCAGCTCCTTCCCTACTTCGGGGATATGCCCATGAATAAAATATCCAGGGACGATATTGAAGCATGGTTTGACAAGCTCATTGAGGAGGACTATCAGAACACGTCCATCAATGGGTATTTTGGAACCCTTAAAACCATGATGATTGAGGCGGTAACCCGGAAGATTATCAGCGTAACGCCGACTGAAAAGGTGGAAAAGCTGGTGAACGACCGAAGGGAGATCAAGATCATTACCCCGGAAGAATTCAAAAAACTATTCGTAGGAGACTGGAAGCGGGTATGGGACAATGACCGTATATCATACACGGCAAACAAGCTGGCCGCCCTTACGGGCATGAGGGCGAGCGAAGTGCTGGGGCTTAAAGGCGGCTTTGTGTATGCGGACCATATATATCTGTGCAAACAGTATGATGAATACGGATACCGGGATACCAAGACCAAAGACAAAACCAATGTTCCCCTGCCTGACGATATGATTAAGGACCTTGAAGAACTGAAGGCCATGAACGGGGAGGGATTTGTGTTCTCCCTTGACGGCGGGGCAGCACCGGTATGCCGGAAAACGATGTACCAGGATTTTCACCGGGCGTTGAGGAATATCGGGATAAGTGATGACGAGATTTCTGAACGGCATTTACACTTGCACGGGTGGCGGCATTTCTTAAATACGGAACTTTTGAAAGGCGGCTTAACCATACCGCAGACCCAGGCGGTAACAAGGCATAAATCCGACCGGATGACGGAATGGTATCTGCATTTTAACCCGGAGGAATTTGCCCAGGCTCGGAAGGTACAGGATGCATTACTTGACCCTACCGGCAAGAAAGAAAAGGACGGCAAAGGCGTCAAGGCTGGAACCGGGGAGAAACCGGGGCGGCCTGACCTCAAGCTTGTGAAACTGCCGGAACGGAAAGAAAGCCC
This sequence comes from Treponema sp., assembly GCA_031259515.1. Classification (GTDB taxonomy): domain Bacteria; phylum Spirochaetota; class Spirochaetia; order Treponematales; family Breznakiellaceae; genus JAIRLK01. Next base: position 1,661 of record JAIRLK010000307.1, read on the forward strand.
GGCGCGGAAACGGGCGTAAGTAAAACTGTTTTGAATGTAAAAAGCCCCTGTCTTTTGGCGGGGCCTTTTTTTATCCTGCCATAAAACTTTTTCCAAAAAGCCGAAAATTGCACGTTTCTCTTATATATTCCGGCCTCCGGCCATGCGATCTTTTATCCAGCAAAGGAGCGGGGGCGGCATGGAAACCTATTTGACCATAAGCGAAGTTGCGGAGGCGGTTAAACTTTCGGAGCAGACGATCCGGCGGTACGTTCTGAACCGCGAAATACCCTACCACAAAATCAAGAAGGTGATCCGGTTTAAGCCTTCCGAGGTTGAACGCTGGATAGAGAACGGCGGTTTGGACAGCTCCGCCAAAGGAGACAATGAACCGGAGGGCGATCTGTTCGCCGGGGTTGATGATGTGTGCTCTCCGCCTGTGGCGGAGAGTGAGGCCGGAAAAACTGCGGGGGACGGAACCGGGGAGGCTAAGGCATGACGGACATGGACAAGGCCATTGAGGAGGCAAAGGCGGCGGTTATGCCGTTTGAAAGCTGGGAACGGCTGCCGGGGGAAAGCGGACTTGCTTACGCCGCTTTCCGCGCCTTTCGGGATTTGGGATTTGAACGGAATATCCGCAAGGCGGTAGAGGCTGCGGAGAAAGACGAAGGGAAGCGGGACAAGCGTTACCGGGTATGGCGGAACTGGTCTACCCAATTCCGCTGGCGGGAACGGGCGGCGGACTATGACCGCTACATGGAAAAACTGAAACAGGCGGAGATGAGGAAAACCATCGAGGCCCAGGGGGAAAAACACCGGGCCGTTACCGGGAAAATGCTGGCGGTGGTTGAAAAGAAACTTGATTTGATGGACCCGGCGGATTTGACGCAAGGCACGGTTACCGAATGGGTAGAGACCGCAATCCGGGCGGAACGTGAAGCGACGGGATTGATTGCGCCTAACGGCAAACCGGAACCGAAGCAGGGGGAAATAAACTTTACCCCGGAGTTCAACGGACTTTAAGCAGGTAGCAATTAGCAGGTAGGAGTGAAGAATATGGATTGCAAGTATTTTGACGGATGTTCAGCCCCGCTGTGCCCCAAAGATGAAGGGATAGCAGACCGGACATGGTTTCCTGATGAGGATATGTGCCGCCTGGCGGATATTCCCGCATGGGTAAAACGGCAACGCAAGGTTTCAAAGAAAGCCGCAATGGGCGGGTACTTCACCCTTGCCATGATCAAACAGGATTGCCACATAAGCAAGGGGATAAAGGGCATAGACCCCGATGGAACCGACAAAGAACGGGCCGCCGATGAAGCGGCGTGGTTCAAGGCCCATCCGGTTATGACTGCGGAACTGCGGGAAAGAAAGCGGGTTACGGGCCTGAAAAACAAGGGGTTCATTAACGGCAAAGGCTGTAAAAATGACCTGCCATTAACGGGCCTGGAAGAGGTTTCAGAAAAAAAGGGTAGTGAGATATACCCCT
>JAIRLK010000355.1 GCA_031259515.1 Treponema sp.
GCGATCCTGTTTTCCTCATCGTGAGGAGAAACCCCGTTACGGGCGACCTCGAAATAGAGAAGGTTACATCGGGAGACGAGGACGGAGACGGGTTCCCCGACTGGTGGGAACGGCAATACTTTGGGGAAGCTGCGGTTACGAATCCGCAGCTTCCCCCTGGAGAAGATGATGCGGACGGCGACGGTCTGACTAATTTGGAAGAGTTTCTTTACGGTACAAAGCCGACAGTGGTGGACTCTGATGGGGATGGATTAACCGATTGGGAAGAAATCATCAAGTATAGCACTAATCCGCTTAACCCGGATTCCGATGGGGATGGATATTCCGACTATGTTGAAATCAGGGACGGTTCAAATCCCTTGGACAATTTAAGTATTCCGAGGGGGGGGGTAACCATTGTAGTCCCCTGGGGGGACCCTGAGGAGAGTGCTTCCTCCTAAAAGAGGGCAGGCGAAGGTTTGTGGGGGCAAAAATCCACAAATGCAACAGGTTGCTAGATGATGATAGGCGAATAAGGAAGGAAGAAGCGTTGTTCTTCGCCCTTCTTTATTCGCCTTTTTTAAGGAGTAAGGGGAATACCCGTCGCTTTATACCCCTCTCAGCAATTCCCTGGGCCTGGACCCTTGGGCGGGGCCTACCACGCCGTGGGTTTCCATTTCTTCCACAAGCCGGGCGGCCCGGTTGTACCCTATCTTGAGGCGCCGCTGTATGTAACTGGCACTGGCCTTGCCTTGCTGCACCACGATTTCCAGAGCCTTGTCGTAGAGGGGGTCTTCGCCTTCCGCAAAGAGGGAGGGGGCGTCATCGTCATCCTCATCAAAGAAAATCTCGTCGTCAATGTAGTCAGGCTGCCCCAGGGTTTTAACGTATTCTACCACCCGCTCCACCTCTTCTTCGGAAACAAAGGCGCCCTGCATACGAATAGGGAAGGGATCCACCACGCCGGCATAGAGCATGTCGCCTTTGCCCAGGAGCTTTTCCGCTCCAACCATATCAATGATGATGCGGCTGTCCATCTTGCTGGCTACCATAAAGGCGATACGGCTTGGGATGTTGGCTTTGATGAGGCCCGTGATGACGTCAATCGACGGGCGCTGGGTTGCCAGAACGAGGTGTATCCCCACGGCGCGGCTCATTGCCGCTAGGCGGGCCACGGTGGATTCCAGTTCCTTGCCGGTAGTAGCCATAAGGTCCGCAAATTCATCTATGACCACCACGATGTAGGGTATATGTTCCGCCGCGATATTCCGTTCCCGTATGCGTCGGTTGTAGCTCTTGATGTCCCGAACCCCCATAGAATCCAGGCAGGCATACCGGCGTTCCATCTCGCAGAGGCAGTATTGCAGGGCCTGGAAAGCCCGTTTAGGTTCGGTTATCACCGGGGTAAGGAGATGCGGTACATCATTGTAGAGTTTAAGTTCTACGATTTTCGGGTCTATAAGGATAAGGCGACATTCCGCCGGAGCGCGCTGGTAAAGGATCGAGAGGATCATGGTGTTGACGCAAACCGACTTTCCCGAACCGGTAGCCCCGGCGATGAGGAGGTGGGGCATTTGAACCAGGTCTACGGTCTGGGCTTCCCCGGTGATGTCCTTCCCCAGGACCACGGGAATTTCCGGTCCCCGGCTGTCCTTCTTACCTTCCCGCGCGGCATTGTTCCGCAGTTCCCCTTCGATAATTTCCCGAAAAGAAACAATGTTCCGCTTTCTGTTCGGCACTTCTATCCCCACTGCGTGTTTCCCCGGTATGGGCGCCACAATGCGCACGGAGGAAGCCGCAAGCCGGAGGGTGATGTTGTCCTGGAGGTTGACGATTTTGGAAAGTTTAACCCCCGGGGCCGGGAGTATCTCGAACATGGTGATTACCGGCCCCTTCCTGATGCCCGTTACTTCCGCCTGTATGCCGAATTCCTCCAGGGTTTTCTGTAAAATGACCGCCGCGTCCCTGGTCGGCTGGTCTATGATCCAGTACTGGCCATCCTGATACTGATTCAGGATGCCGTCCACGGGGATGCGGTAGGTCTTGGACCTTGCCGCCTTACGTCCGCCGGTTCCTCCGGGTTTCTTTTCCCCGGCGGGAACGGGCAGGGCGGTACGCGCTACGGCATCCGCCGGGACGGAGGGAGGAACCGGCAATTCCTCCCCGCCGCGTTCACCATCTTCGGGAACGTCAAAATCATCATCACTTTCTTCATCTTTTTCCGGGGGAATATCGCCGGCTTCCCTCGAATCAAGGGCCGGGAACTCCTGGGCATCCGGGAAATCCTCAATATCTGGAAGCTCCTCAATATCCGAGAAATCATACATGTCCGGAAAACCGGCATTGACCGGGGCTTGAACTTCGACGCGTTCCGGGGCGTCTTCCCGGTCTTCTAACCCTCCCGGAGCCTCCGTAAATTGCACGGCCCGGCGCGATTTCTTCGGGCTTTCGGCTTCTTTCGAGTCTCTGTCTGCGGCGATACGCCGGATTTCCAGGGCTTTGACGGAATTCTCCGGTTTATCTGTATCTGCGGGATCTTTTTTAGCCGGTTTGCGTGAAGCCGGGGAGCTGTCGTACCAGGTTGAGGGCTTCGGCGCTTCCTTATGGGTCCCGGAGGTTTGAAGCCGCTTTTGCCTGAGCGCCGGAGGGGGAGATTCATGGTTATCTACCCCGTCTCCTTTCGCGGCGGCTTTGGGGTAGACCCTCCTGGTTCTTGACTTAGGCGGCGGAAGCATGACGAAGGTCCTCTTCGTAAAGCCGGGAGCGGCGGCAGTGTTCGCGCCGGGAGATTTTGGCGTTAGGGGAAAGAGCAGGATGGACAGGGCCCGGATGACGGCGATCTCCAGGAAGGTAAGGAGGAGGATGCCTAGGGTAAAACCGGCTTTCCCCAGCAGGGCCATGAAGCGGAAACGTTCCGCATGGCTGGCATAATCCCGGAAAATGGCGAGGCCCACCGCAAGAGTCAAAAAGGGGAAGACCGCCGCGCTTAGGATGAAGATCCTGTCCGGGCGGTAGACCGGATCAACCAGGATAAGGGCTGCGGCAAAAAAGTAGGCGGGGATCATGAAGGCCAGAATTCCATAAGCGCCGATGAAAAAGTCGCCGGGACCCGGAAAAAAGAAGGGTAAATCGAACAGGGACATGGTTATGGAAAATCCCAGGAAAATACCGATGAGGGCCAGCCCCACAGCCCCCAGAATAGAGCCGAGGCGATACTTATGGTCCTGCCGGATAGAGAAGGATTTTAGAAACACGAACGGAACCCCTCCAAATAAAGATAATCCGCTGAACCTGTCCCAAAACTAATTGACTGCGCGCTGACGCGCAGGGTACGAACCTCCGGTTCGATGGGACAGATTCTATTTAATAATATCGGTAATTGCATCTTCCATCGGTATACCATAATACAAATATCCGTATACCGCCGCGGCGCCAAAGACCCTGCGTCCATAGTCGCGGGTTTCGGGTATTTCTATAGTTTCCAAGAAGAGATCATCCGGAAGCCGGCTTTCAGACGCCGCCAGCCAGCGCCGCACCCTCCCCATGCCGCCGTTGTAAGCCAGGATCGCGGTCATGGGGTTTTTCAGGGTGTCCATGAGGTACCGCAGATAGGCGGCTCCCAGGTGTATGTTGATCTCCGGGTCCTTCAAGTCTATTTCTCCGTTTCCGGCGTATTGTGGTCCTCCCCGCCGGCCCAGGCGGTCCGCCGTCTCCAGGGCGGTGGCGGCCATAAGCTGGGTAAGTCCCACCGCCCCGGCCCGTGAATGGATGACTGGGTCAAAAGCGCTCTCGGTACGGATAAGCCCGTAAAGAAGCGGCGCGGGGATAGCGGTTTCCTGCGCGTAGGTTTCCGTCAAATCCTGGAATGGCCGGGGAAAACTGAGTTCCAGGTCCCGCCGGGTAAGCCGGTACCCTTCCCGGCTCTTGCAGAGCGCCATAAGGCGTATAGCCTCGTTCCAGCGTTCCGCTCTGTAAAAGGCTTCGGCCAGGGCCCTGAGCTCATCTACCGAGAGATCTTCCTGGAGGTTTTGCAGATAAGGGCCGATATAATCCGCCGCGCCGTAAAGGAAAAAGCCCAGCAGGAATTCCATGGTGTCCGGGTGAGGGAAACGTTCCGGGTTCGGCGGGACTCCGGCGGCCTTTCCCCGCTGCGCGGGTCCTGCTGTCTGTTCTTCCGGGAAAACAAGCGGGGAGGCGTTTAAAAGACGGCCCGCCAGAGCGCGGTAATAAAAGGATGCCGCCGGTTCTTCCCGGGCGGCCCGGAAAAACCCCGCCGCCGGTTCCGGAAGCGCGCCGGGTATGTCCTCTTGGGTCACGTTTGCCGGCAATGATCCCTTATCGAGGAAGCCCAGGGAAACTGCCCGGCCCAGAATGTAGGCGTACTGCCCCCGGGCTGCCCAGCCGGGTTCCGGTGGAAAGAGGGAGTACACTTCGAGCAGGGCGTCCCACCGGCCCTTTGCCGTGAAATACCTGGCCTGGCGTTCCAGGATGTCCTCAAAATAAGCGGGCGAATGCCAGCGGGGCAGGTAGGTTTTAAGTAAGGGAAGGACGGATTCGGGTTTTGCGGACTGGGTAATGTCCAGAATATACCACATGCAGGCGTCCTCCTGAACCGGATCGGGGGCGGCGGCCAGGGCGCGGGTAAAACTCTCCACCGCTTCCCCGGTACGTCCCAGACGGCGTTCCATGCGGCCCGCGAAGTACAGGAGGAGGTACCGGGTTTCGGGCGCGGCGTCCCGTATCATCCCACTGAAAAGCCGCTTTTCCCATTTCCGGAACAGGGCGGACCCCTCGGACGCTGCGGAGGTGAACTGAAAGGTCCGGCCCAGGTCGTTCAACAGGGCCGGATACCGGAAGAAGAGGGTTTCGTCCTGCTCCAGGGTTTTCCGGAAAGAGGCGAGGGCTTCGGCAAACGCCAAACGGAATACCGCAAGACGCCCGGTTACGGCGGCGCTTTCAGCCTCGGTAAAGAGCCCCTGATCAATGGCCGCCCAACCCCGGCGGCAGGACTCGTCCATTGGGGCGGTCAGAAAAAAAGCTGCTAAATTCCGGACCGCCTTGTTCCTTTCGTCCCCGGCCTTGTCCGGCGGGGAGGCTGCCTGGGGCAGGGCGTCCGTCAGGGTAAAGAATTCCTTCCAGGAGAAACCGGTTCCACTTCCGGTTTGGGTGTTCAGGGCCAGACGCCGGGCCGCGTCTTTGCCCCCGGTATCCAGAACGAGGGGGACGACTTTTTGAACCGCCGCTTCCCGGACGATGGGGGATGGGCTTTCCAGGGAAACCGTGTAGAGGGCCTCCGCGATTCTGGCGTTTGCCGCGGCGTTGACCGCCGGTATCCCGGCCTCGCCGGAACCGGGTTTTTCGGCGGATTCGGCCTGGAAAGCGGCCGCCTGTTCTTCCGCCAGGAGTCCCGCGTAAAAAGCCGCCCCATTGTGGAGGGAGAGAAGTTCATCCAAGCGGGAAGGCCGGGCGCGGCGGATAAATTCAAGGTTTCCTTCCGAAATGAGACGAACGGCTTGGGCCGGGCGTATACCCAAAACATCCCGGCTTTGACAGGAAGATAAACCGGGGAGGAAGGAGACGGCAAGAAAGACGGAAATGGCCTTAATTTTTTGCTGGAATACGGATAGTTTTTCCCGCGACAATGAGATCCGGGTTCCGGATAGCGTTAAACCGGGCGATGCGGGGATAGAGCCAGGGATTGCGATAAAAAGCCTCCGAAATATCCCAAAGAGTATCCCCCCACCGTACTTGATAGGGATGGCCTCCCCGGGGAATGGTTGTAGGAACTTTATAAGATGCCACCGGAGGATTCCGTCTTCTTCTCTGGGGAACCTCCTGATCTTTCGATGCCCTAGTCTCTGGCGGCGGGGCGGCCGGAGCTTCTATTATGGGTACCGGAGGCCGTTGGGATCCGTCCGTTTCCTCCGGGACCGGAGGTTCGGGAACGGAGGACAGGGAAACGCCCGTTTCCTCCGGGACCGGGGGTTTGGGAACGGAGGACAAGGAAACGTCCGTTTCCTCCGGGACCGGAAGTTCAAGGCCGGATTGGGCTTGATTTTGCGGCGCGGCGATAATCATTTCCTCCGCGGTTTTTTTGCCATAGCCGCGGAAGACGAAAAACCACAGGCAGAACCCCAGCATAAGGATCAGAACCCCGGCGATGATGGCAAGAAGCGGGAGAAATTCATGGGGGCCCTCTTTTTCCTGCTTGGAAGCGGCTTTTTCATAAAGCCCCGCCGGCGGAGGCTTAGGGAAATCAAGGTCAAAGCCGGCCTGTTCCGGTTCACCTTCTTCCAGGGACTTGAGGGATACGCGCAGGTGCAGACGGTCCCCGGTGTTGGAGTAAGCGTCTAAATCCGCAGCTTCCGCCGTAAGTTCGCCATCGGCATTGGATGTTATGATGAGCTCTATTGAGGGTTCGCCTTTGGGTTTCTCCTTAATATCTTCTACCACGATACTCCCTATATAGAGGGCATCGGCCATAGATCGGGTAAAACTCTTGTAAAGATCGATCTGCATACTCTGCTGAGTATCATGAACCGTGGTAAGGATTAGCCGCCTTTTAACATTGGAATTTTCTTCAAGTATAGAATAAAATTTTCCATTTGCAAGTTTTATGCCAATATTAGAAACCATCAATCAACCTCCTCCCTCCTCCCTTACAACCTCTTTCTTTAAAATACCCTCTTTTCTTTTGTCCGCTTCATAAAACTTTAGACAGGGATCAAGGGTTTGTCAATGCTTAAAATGGCCGCATTTTTCCCGTAAAAAGCCGGTTTCAGGACTTCAGTTTTGAAACAGTCTGTACATCAGTCCCTAAATTTTCTTAAAGAAACAGTTATTTTTTTCGATATTAAAGCTATGGGTAGTCTGGTTCTTATTTTAGCTGTTATTATTATTCTCGCGTTAGGGATTATAGGGTGGATGTTTATCCAGGGCCGCAAGGGCGGTTCGGGGATTTTGAAGCGGAATAAAGGGAAGGACGCTCTTTTAAAGACGGCGCAGAAACGGCTGGCCCAAAATCCTAAAGACCCTCAGGGACTTCTGATGGCGGGAGATGTTTATTTTGAAGAACAATCCTGGGATAACGCCTATAAGACCTATGAAACTCTGCTCGAAACTGGGAAAAACGATTACGAAGTGTACAGGCGTTATGGCCTTTCCGCAATGAAGTTGGGGCTTTTTGAGGAAGCCTATAAGGGCTTGTCTGGAGCCAGGGCTCGTAAACAGGATAATTTTGAAGTGAACTACAACCTTGGGGTTCTGGAATTTCAACGGGGTAACTATGATAGGGCTATTCCCATACTTCAACAAGTGCGCACTCAGGACCCCGATCATGCGCCCACCCTCCGTTATCTAGGACATTCGTTCTTCAAAATAAAAAAGTACAAGGAAGCCATGTCGTTTATCCGTAAGGCCATGGAAGTGGCGCCGGACGACAAAGAATCCCTTTATACCTTGGCCGAATGTTACTTGGAGGCAAATCAGACTGATCAGGCTGCAAAAATATTCAGCCGTCTGAGGCCGGACCCGGTGATGGGACCCAGCGCTTGCCTCATGTGCGGAACCATCAACATGGAACGTCACCAGTACGATACGGCGATAGAAGATTTTGAGATCGGGTTGAAGCATCAGAACATCAAACCTGAGGCGGCTCTGGAACTCAAATATAAACTGGCCGCCGTCTACCTCAAAAAAAGCGAAATCGGCAAGGCCCTGAACTATCTTAGAGAAATACAACTCGCCAATCCTTCTTATAAAGATGCAGCCGCCCTTGTGGGAAGATACCAGGAACTTAACGCGAATAAGAACCTTCAGATTTTTCTGCTAGCCTCTTCTTCCGACTTTGTGGCCCTTTGCAGGAAAATCGTCATGACGTATTTTGCCAAGGCCAAAATCAAAATTTCCAATATCTCGGTTAATAAGAACGAATGGGCGGATATCCTGGCGGAAGTGGATACCCCAAAATGGTCGGACGTGGTGATGTTCCGTTTTATCCGCTCCCAGGGCGCGGTGGGGGAGCTTGTCCTCCGGGATTTTCATGCTCATTTGAAGGAAGTCAAAGCGGGCAAGGGTGTTTGCATGACGGTGGGAACCATTACAGACGAAGCGAAGGCCTACACCGAAGCCCGGCTCATAGACCTTATCGAAAAGGACAAGCTTTTCGCCATACTCAATACTGTCGATGCCAAAGCAGCCGCTTTGACCGCCGGGTCAGGGAAAGGCCGCAAATAAAACGTTACAGGAGGAGTTTATATGCCGGAACCAGCAAAACGCGATGCCAGCGCCCCTAAATTTCTTGAACTTACCATCAAAGACAGCAATGGTAAAGTCTGGTCAACTCTCTACGCTCAGGGAAAAGATTTTTCCACTGGGTCGGTCGGTTTTTTCGCTTCAGATAAAATCGTCAACCCTGAAAGCGCCGAACGTTACCAATGCAGCCTGAGCTTTACGCTGATCGGGTCTAAACCGGTGAAGTAGGGCTGGTTGTCAAACCTTGTAAACGCCTCCGCTTTTGTTTCCCGCCGGCGGGTACAAAGTCTGGTTTTAGCCTTCCGTACGCAGCCCTTTAGAGCCTGTTGCCCTTGTGGATTAAAAAATCCTGATTAACGAGGCTCTTAAAATAGACAGGCGTGAAAAGAAGCGGTATATTAAAATGATGAAGCGGTCATTTTTCGGACTATTGGTATGCGGGGCGCTGGTTTCGTTCCTGCTTCTTGTTTCCCCTCCGGCGGAGGCGCAAATGCGGCCTATACCTGACACGGTAAGGCAGGCTTTTTCCCGGGCCGGGATTCCTCTTTTAAAAAGGCGGGTTCCCATCGAAGATTTTTCTCTGCCCCTTTTGGACGGAGGAAGCCGGACCCTGAGCGGGCTCAAGGGAAAGGTGGTGTTTCTCAATTTTTGGGCGACCTGGTGCCCTCCCTGCCGTGAGGAGATGCCGTCTATGGAAACTCTCTACCGGCGTTTAGGAGAGGCGGGGCTGGAATTCCTTGCGGTGGACATACAGGAAAAACAGAAGCCGGTTGAAGCCTTTATCAGGGAGGGCGGCCTGAGATTTCCGGTTGCCCTGGACGAGTCGGGCCGGGTAAGCGGGATGTACGGCATACGGAGCATACCGGCCACGTTTATCGTAGACCGGGACGGCTCAATCATCGCCGCCGTAGTTGGCGGCAGAAAATGGGACGGTCCCGAAGTCATCGCCGCCTTTGAAGTCCTGTTGAACAATGGCGGATGAGCTTTCCATCCTGGCGGCCTTTATCGCCGGGCTTCTGTCCTTCCTGTCGCCTTGTGTATTCCCCCTTATCCCTTCCTACCTGAGTTTTCTGAGCGGGTCGGAAGCGGATACCCTGGCTACGTTCCGGAATAATAGCGGCTGGAGACAGGGGCGGTCAATCTCCTTGCCGTTTCACCGGCGCCTTATTGTATCGACCCTTTGCTTTACCGCCGGTTTCAGTACGGTTTTTGTGTTTCTCAACATTTTGATATCAGGATCGGTATTACTCCTCGGCGGCCTGAACCGGGTCATCAACATCATTGCGGGAGTCCTTGTTATATTTTTGGGACTGAACATGCTTTTTGATTTTATCCCCTTTCTTAGTTACGAAAAGCGGTTTCATCCGGCCAAACGGCCCCGGCGCTTCCTTGGATCCTTCCTTGCAGGGCTGGCCTTTGGCGCGGGCTGGACGCCCTGCGTCGGTCCCATCCTGGGAAGCATCCTGATCATGGCGGGCAGTGGAGGCTCCCTGTCCCGATCCGTCCTTTACCTTTCCGTTTATTCCCTGGGCCTGGGCCTCCCTTTCCTCCTGTCCGCCGTCCTGTGGGGTTCCGTTCTTACGTATCTTGCCAAGATGCGCCGTTTCCTTCCGGTTATCAAAAATGCAAGCGGCATCCTGATCATAGCCATAGGTATTGCCATAGCCCTGGGGGCCTACGGTTCTTTCCCGGGGTTTTTCACGCGCGCCGGCATTGCCTTGGGAGCCTGGGCCGAAGGCGGCGGCTTTTCCCGGTATTTGATTCAGGCGGGAGTTTTCCTGTTTGCCGGGCTTCTGCCTGTTCTGGTTAGGGCGTTGCGCCGGAACCCCCCCCTCTCTCCGGCAACGCTGGTCTTCTTATGCCTCTGTACGCTTTTTGGGATAAGCCATGCGCTGGGACTGTTCAACGCCGCAGCGCTGATTTCCCACTGGTTTTTCTTTCAGGGAATTTGAGAAGCTGGTTATGAATATTATCCTTTTTGAGCCTCACGAAGCGGACGCTCCCCTTATGAAGCGGGACGAACGGACTGTACACCTCCTCAAAGTGCTGCATAAAAAAGCGGGTGATGAATTTGACGCGGGAATCCTGGGCGGACGTCTGGGAACCGGACGTATCGGGTCCATAGAACCGGACGGTTCCCTGCGCTGCACCCTGGATCTGCGGGAGGAGCCGCCTCCTCGGGTTCCCCTGCGGATGGCGGTGGGTTTTCCCCGGCCTATACAGCTCAGGCGGCTTCTCCGGGACCTGTCCAACCTGGGCCTGGAAGCGGTGGACCTTTTTGGCACGGACCTGGGGGAAAAGAGTTACCGGGATACGAGGCTCCTAGATGACGGGGGCGCCCGGGCGGCTCTGATAGAAGGGGCAGTCCAGGCCCGGGACACCCGCCTGCCGGTCCTGCGGGTGTTTCAGGATGTCCCTTCATGGCTTGAGGAGCGGCCTTGGGAGGCGGCTGTTCCGGAAGACCCGGCGGCGGCGGGCAGGGAGGGGCGGGAAGCGGGGCTTGTCGCAGCGGACAACCTGCGGCCCCAGGGAACCTTCGCCGGTCTTGCTGCGGGGCCCTATGCGGCAAAGATCCGCGTGATAGCCGTCGGTTCCGAGCGGGGCTGGTCGGACCGGGAACGGGGCCTCCTGGAAACGGCGGGTTTCCTCCGCCTTTCCCTGGGGAAGCGGGCTCTGAGAACCGAGACCGCCTGTGTGGCGGCGGCAGTCCTGGGAGCCTGTGGGATTTAGAAGATAGATTTTTTGCTCAGGGCGCCTTTGAGAGTTTGCGAAGCCACGGACTTGCTCCGTAAGTCCGGCCCCTCCTCGGCTATGGAAAAGATCGGAGAGCCGGGATAGACTGATCCAATGAATCAGGATCAGGTAAAAGAAGCCCTGCTTTCGATAGAAGACGCCCCCTTGGATTTTCAGGTAATCTTTTCAGGGAAAAAGAGCGGTAAGGTCAACGGCCTCTACAAGCCGGAAACACGGGAGATCATCATTCATAACCGGAACTTTAGCGGCGATAATCTCCTTATCTACACGGCCATCCACGAATACGCCCATCACCTTCATGCCTGTTCTCAAGGCGGAAAACTTTCGGTACGATCCCATACGGCGGAATTCTGGGCCATACTCCACGGGCTCCTGGAAAAGGCGGAAACGCGGAAGGTCTACAAAAACGTATTCGCCGATTCCCCGGAACTGGCGGAACTGACCGAAACCATACGCAAACAGTACCTTAGAGAAAACGGCAGTCTGGTGAAAGAACTGGGAATGCACCTCCTGCGGGCCCATGAACTTTGCGCCGCCATAGGCGCCCGGTTCGAGGATTACATTGACCGGGTACTCTGTATACCCCGCCTTTCCGCCACTACCGCCATCAAGATGTACCAATACAACCTTAACCCCCAGGTAGGATCCGACAACATGCGTTTCCTGGCGGGCATCAAAAACGCGGACGAACGCATTGCCGCGGAACAGGCCCTCATCAACGGTAAAAGCCCGGACTCCGTAAAAGCCGCAGTCCGGGGCGGGCGCCGGGCTTTTCCTTCCGAACCTCTTACCGGGGAGGAGCAGCGTACCCGGCTGGAAAAGGAAAAGCATCGTTTGGAACGGACCATCGCTTCCCTCACTAAACGGCTCGGCGAGGTGGAGGAAGAGCTTGAAATGCTGTAAGGGCCGGCTTAAAGGTTCTCTCCGCCGGTTTTACATCTCTCCTCATGAATTTCTTCTTTTTGTCGATACTTAAGCTACAATGTGTATTAAAGCTCCTGTGATTAGTCAGTTGTTGTTTTGCATCCTGATTCTCCTTATGGCGCTTCCTAATCACGGGGATGCACAGAATTTGCCTTTCCCTTTTACGACTCCGATTTTGGAGCGGGATCAGGGGAGAACCGAAGGTCTTTTCCCTTCCATCTATTTCCTTGAATACCTTAGAAAAGCCCAGGAGCGGGAAGCCGCAAGCCCATACTGGGTTCCCACTCTGCCGGAAATGGCGCAGGAGGTCCCGCCCCGGGATGGCCGTCATTCAATTTTGTTGAATGATGATGTCCTGGCCTTTTACGGGCATCCCCTTTCTAAGAAGATGGGTATACTCGGCAGGTATTCGATAGAAGAGTTGGACGTTAAACTCAGCGCCCTGGCGGAGGAGTATAAAGCCGTGAGCGGAGGACGCGGGATCCGTAAAGCCTTTTATATAATTTATGGGACGGTGTGGCCCAAGGGCGAAATAGGTATAATCCAGGAAGAAATACTCCAGCGGTACATACAGTATGCCCTGAAAAAGGATATCCTGATAATCATCGATCATCAGATAGGCCAGTACAAGCCGGAGGATGCCCTGAGAAAGTTGCTCCCCTATTTACGTTACCCCAACGTGCATCTCGCCCTGGACCCCGAGTGGCGGACCATCAAACCCATGCGGGAAATAGGTACGGTTACCGCCGATGAAATCAACAAGGTACAGCGCATCATGTCGGACTACATACGGGAACAAAATATCCGGGGGGAGCGGCTCCTGGTGATCCACCAATTTAACTGGCGGATGATTCAGGAGCGCGAAAAAGTAGAAACCAATTATGAGGGCGTTCAGCTTGTTCACTGCGCCGACGGCTTCGGAACTCCCGCTATCAAGCGGGAATCCTATGCCTATAATGCCAAGGCCAACAATATACCCGTTAAAGGCTTCAAGCTTTTCTACAATTTTAATATTCCCGGCGCGGGCTATGACAGCCCCCTCATGAGCCCGGCGGAAGTGTTCAACCTTAACCCGCGGCCTTATGTAATTATTTACCAGTAAGGCCGCGCCTTTCTTTATTCAATCTTAAACCGGGATACTTCTATTACCTCTTTACTGCCCTCAAGCATTTTATCGGAGCCGCCATTAACCATCTGGGTAATCTCGTTGAGTTGGCCCATCGCTTCCAGAATCTGCCGGCTCCCCACGCTCTTTTATCTAACCGATGACTCCAAGCGGGAGACTTTCCCCTCCTCCTTATGCGGGACAAGGCGCGTTCCCCGGTAGTTTTTCAAAATTTTTCTTGACCTTTTCCAGTCTACGTAAGTATTTTTAAATAAAATAGTCCGAAAAAATCAATCTATATTATTTGGAAAACTGAAATGAACGAAGAATTCGCGGAACAGACAGAAGACACGGCGGTCAGAAATGGGGAAGCCGGCGAGTCGGCGGAGGCTGGAGACAGGGCGGAAACGCCGGAATTACAGGGCAGTGCGGAAAAAATAGCCGCCCTGGAGGCTGAAGCAGCGGAACTAAGGGACCAATACCTTAGAAAAGCGGCGGATTTTGAGAATTTCCGTAAGCGGATGATCCGGGAAAAGCAAGATGCCATTGATTTTGCGAACCGGGAGTTGTTGCGGGATATCCTGCCCATCATAGACGACTTTGAACGGGCCATACAGTCCGCCGCTGTGTCAAAGGATTTTAACAGCCTCTACGAAGGGATAGGCATGACTGAAAAACAGCTTATGTCCCTGCTGGAGAACAAATGGGGGCTGAAACGCTTCGATTCCGCCGGGGAAACCTTCGATCCCAATCGGCACGAGGCGATTATGATGGAAAAATCGGCGGAAGTCTCCGAGCCGGTCGTTCGGGAGGATTTTATCAAAGGCTATACTTTGAAGGACAGGGTCTTACGGAGCGCCAAGGTGAAGGTGATAATGCCTGAAGCGCCCGTTGCCCAAGAGACGGATTCATCCAATTCCGCGGATTCGCGGGCCGAAGGAATAGAAAACCCCGGGACAGAAAAGGCCGGGGATTTAAGATATAAAGAGGAGTCTAATTAAGATGGGAAAGATAATTGGAATCGACTTGGGAACCACTAATTCTTGCGTGTCCGTCTTGGAAGGCGGCGAACCGGTAGTCATCCAGAGTTCCGAAGGGGGACGGACTACTCCTTCCATCACCGGCTTTACCGGTAAGGGTGAACGGGTAGTAGGCCAGCCCGCGAAAAACCAAATGATCACTAATCCGGAGAATACCATTTATTCGATCAAGCGTTTCATGGGGCGACGGTATTCTGAAGTGACCAACGAGATGAAACTGGTCCCGTACCGGGTGGTTGAGCAGGCCGACGATGTGCGGGTGAATATTGAGGGCAAGATGTATTCTCCCCAGGAAATTTCCGCCTTTGTGCTTCAGAAAATGAAGCAGACCGCCGAGGACTACCTGGGAGAGTCCGTAACCGAGGCGGTCATCACCGTGCCTGCTTACTTTAACGATGCCCAGCGGCAAGCCACTAAGGACGCGGGGAAGATTGCGGGTCTGGATGTTAAGCGTATCATCAACGAACCTACTGCCGCGGCCCTGGCCTTCGGTTTCAACAAAGATCAGAAGAAAGAGAAGATCATCGCCGTCTACGATCTTGGGGGCGGGACTTTCGATATTTCCATCCTGGAGCTGGGTGAGGGGGTTTTTGAGGTAAAATCCACCAACGGCGACACCCATCTGGGAGGTGATGATTTTGACCGGCGCATCATGGAATGGCTCATCACCGAGTTCAAGCAGGACACGGGCATTGATTTGGGCAAGGATCGCATGGCCTTGCAGCGGCTCCGGGAAGCCGCGGAGAAAGCGAAAATTGAGCTTTCCGCCATGCAGACCACGGAAGTGAACCTGCCCTTCATTACGGCGGACCAGTCCGGGCCCAAACATTTACAGAAGAGCCTGACCCGTGCGAAATTTGAGCAGATGGTGAACGATCTTCTTGAGCGGTCCAAGGAACCTTGTAAGAAAGCCCTGGCCGACGCGGCTCTGAACGCGGACCAGATCGACGAGGTTATCCTGGTTGGCGGCTCTACCCGGATTCCCGCAGTTCAGCAGATCGTCAAGGACCTGTTCAGGAAAGAACCCAACAAGGGGGTCAACCCCGATGAGGCGGTGGCTATAGGCGCGGCCATACAGGGCGGCATCCTGGGAGGCGACGTGAAAGACGTACTCCTCCTGGACGTTACCCCCCTGTCCCTGGGCATCGAAACCCTGGGAGGCGTGATGACCAAGCTCATTCCCCGGAATACCACTATCCCCACCCGGAAGAGCCAGATCTTCTCCACCGCCGCCGACGGACAGACGGCGGTGTCCATCCAGGTTCTCCAGGGAGAGCGGGAAATGGCGAGCCAGAACCGCGTTTTGGGACGGTTCGACCTGGTAGGCATCCCGCCCGCGCCCCGGGGGATTCCGCAGATCGAGGTAACCTTTGACATAGATGCCAACGGCATAGTCCATGTGTCCGCCAAAGACCTGGGGACCGGCAAGGAACAGAAGATCCGCATCGAGAGTTCCTCCGGCCTTTCAGATACCGACATTGATCGCATGGTCAAGGAGGCGGAACTCCACGCCGAGGAGGATAAACGGGAAAAGGAAAAGGCCGAAGCCCGGAACGAGGCGGACAGCATGATCTACGGTACCGAGAAGAACATCAAGGAGCTGGGGGACAAGGTAAACGCGGCGGATAAAGCCAAAGCCGAGGAGGCCATTGCGGATCTGCGCCGGGCTCTGGAAGGCGGCGATATCCAGACCATCAAAGATAAGAGCGAAGCCCTGAAGCAGATTTCCTACAAGATCGCCGAAGAGGTTTACAAGCAGTCAGGCGCCCAGGGTCCCGGTCCTGAAGGTCCTGCCGGCGGCGGTTCTCAGGCGGGCGGCGGCAGCACCAAGAGCGCTGAGGATGTGGACTACGAAGTTGTAGACGATAAATAGTGAAGAAAATGAACCGCGAGCCTTACGGACCATTACGGATTGTCTGCCTGAAAAGGGCGGTTCCGTTCCTATGGTCCGTTAAAAAGGGCCGCGGTTAAATTCATGAAAGGGGTCCGATGTGGCCAAGCGTGATTACTATGAAGTGCTGGGACTGCAAAAAGGCGCGTCCAAAGACGATATAAAGAAGGCGTATCGAAAACTTGCCATCCAGTATCATCCTGATAAAAATCCGGGGAACAAGGAAGCGGAAGAAAAATTTAAAGAGGCTACCGAAGCCTACGAAATTCTTTCGGATGACAAGAGAAAAGCGGCCTACGATCAATTCGGTTTTGCCGGCGTG
>JAIRLK010000358.1 GCA_031259515.1 Treponema sp.
CTCATAGTTATTGGCATCGGAAACACTACCGCCGTTAAAGTTGATTTCCAGGGTGTAGTCATAACCGTTTTTGATAGTCGGATTACCGGCCTCGCCGGCGAACGTCGCCGGTAATTTCAGGGAACCGTTATAAAGGGTAATAACGATATTTTTCCCCGAGCCCGCAACGGTGCTTTCCAGCTCAAAAGTGAGCTGTTCGCCCGTACCAACCGCGTCATAGCCGTTCTGGGCGTAAAGCGCGTTACCGCCCGCTAAGGTAAAGAAGATACCTTGATTCGGTACGTTATTGGATACGCTAAAGTAAGCCACCGGCGATTTAAGGCTCCCTTTGATCTGATCCCAGGTTACCGTGGTATCATTGGGAAAATAGTAGGATTGAATCTGGCTTGCATTGGCTAGAGGACGGGGGGTTGCCGTTACCGACGCAAAGTGATCGGTTGGTTTTAAGGTGGTAACCTGCCCGGTTGATTTGGTGTAATACACATACACCGGGAAAATAGCAAGGGATGTCGCAGCGTCCGCATAGAGCATGACATTTGTCGCCAGGGAGGGAAGGTACGCGATCTTTTCCCCATCCGGGCTGTTTTTCCGCAACTCAAGCCCAATGCGCCCTGAATTGGTAACCTTATACCCGAAATCCCCGGTATAACTGGGGCTGATCTCGGTACGGTACTTCTTTCCTGACTTGTAGGTTGCCATAGCGGAATACTCAATTTTCGCGAGGGACAAGTTGGCCTTGTTTTTCTCGTACTCATCTTTGGGTATACCCCGCAGAATGAGGTATCCGCCCACATCAAAATCGTCCACATCATCGGAAACATCAAAATCCTTGGTCGTCCCGGCCCTGACTCCGCCTAAAATGTTGGAAATGCTGGGAGTCTGTCCCTGGAAGATAATCATATCTTTTTGTGTGTTATTGATGATGGCCAGCGTCCCATTGGCCTCACTGTTCCATTTGATGTCTCCCTGGTTACCCTGGTTATTATTATTGTTGTTGTTATTGTTGTTGTCCCCTCCTGGACCTATACCCTCACAACCAGCTAATACCAGCGCCATAGCCGCTAAAAGCAGCCCCAACTTGGCTAATTTTCTCATTTCTTACTCCTGGTTCAGATTTTATCAGATAATCAAAGATTGATTACAAGATTGTTGATTATAATAACAATGTTGTATGTATTTGTCAACACAAAATTGTTAGAAAATTAGAGAATTATGGTGGATGTTTGGGAAGATTCGGAAGTTGAATTTGAGGAGCAGATCAATCGGATTGTATCGAAAATCAAAGAGGCGCGTGAAAAAGCCCGCCTTTCTCAGATGGATTTGTCTTTTATGGCTGGATTATCGCAAAATTTGATAAACTATATTGAAAATGGGCGGCGTACGCCAAACCTGTGTACGCTCTTGAAAATCTGTAAGGCGCTGCAAATAGAGCCGTCAAGCCTTTTTACCGTACCAGATACCGAGCGCTCATCTGCCCGCGAAACCATTATCGAGCTGGTAAAGAAGTATATGTAATACGAGCGGGCCCTCATAAAAGGACGGTACGCCTCCTGGCGTACCGCTTTTTGTTTTTTACATGAATACCGGAGCGTGTATTCCGGTTCCTCCTTTTTAAATTAGGTATCCCCCCTTCGGGAGCCGGGCCTTAGCCTATCGCAACGGAACCGGTCTCGCCGGTGCGGATACGGATGGTCTCTTCGATAGGAAGAACAAATATCTTCCCATCGCCGATTTCCCCGCTCCGGGCGCCCCGGATGATGGCGTCTATCGTGGGTTTGACGAAATTATCGTTTACGGCGATTTCAACCCGAATCTTCTTTAAAAGATTCACTTCGATGTCAACCCCCCGGTAGTGTTCGGTATAGCCTTTTTGCTGGCCGCAACCCATAGCATTGGTAACCGAAATTTTGAAAACCTCGGCCTTGTACAATTCCTGCTTAACCTCATTCAGCATGTGGGGCTGGATATACGCGATAATCAGTTTCATGTTCTTTCCTCCTTCCTTTAGGTGTTGCTGAAAATCTGGAAACCCGCGTAGGCTTCGGCTTTGTGTTCGCTCAGGTCGAGGCCCACCAGTTCTGTCTTGGGATTAACCCGCAGGCCGGTTATTGCCTTAATGATGAGGAACAGAACCAGGCTGATGATGGCCGCCCACGCGCCTACCGCCAGGATGCCCACGATCTGTATCCCAAGCTGGGTAAACCCGCCTCCGTGGAGAAGGCCGGTTACCCCCGATTCGGGAGCGTTGCCCCAGATGCCGACCGCCAGGGTACCCCAGATGCCGCAGCTCAGATGTACGGAACTGGCGCCTACGGGATCGTCAATCTTCAACACCTTGTCGATGAATTCGACGGAGAGTACCACGAGTACGCCGGCGATAAGGCCGATGATGATAGACGCTCCGGGAGAGACCACCGCGCAGGGGGCGGTGATGCCCACAAGACCCGCCAGCAGGCCGTTCAGCGTCATGGAAGCGTCGGGCTTCTTGAACCATCTCCAGGAGAAGATGAGCGCCGCTATCGCGCCGGCGGAGGCGGCAAGACAGGTGGTTACGGCGACACGGGCGATGGCGAGGCCGCTCCAGATACCCCCTTCGCCTACGGTGGCAACGCCGGTAGAAGCCCCGTTAAAGCCGAACCATCCGAAGAAGAGGAGCAATACCCCCAAGGCGGCGTAGGGGATGTTGTGTCCCGGAAATGCCTTGATGCTTATCCTGCCATCCGCGCCCTTGATGTATTTGCCGAGCCGGGGGCCTACAACCGCCGCGCCCATGAGCGCCGCCCAGCCGCCTACGGAATGCACCACCGTGGAACCGGCGAAGTCGTGGAACCCAAGTTCGGCAAGCCAGCCGCCTCCCCAGACCCAGTGCCCGGAAATGGGGTAAATAAAAGCGGAGATAAAACAGGTATAGATGAGATAGGACTTGAACTGGGTCCGTTCCGCCATAGCGCCGGACACGATGGTAGCGGCAGTTGCGGCAAAAACCACCTGGAAGAACCAACTCTTATAGAAAGCGCCTGCCTCCATATCTACCGCCATAGGCCCGTTGAAGAACTGGGAAACCCCGATAAGACCGGCCGCATCGTCGCCGTACATAAAGCCCCAGCCTATGGCCCAGTACACGATGGCGCCGAAACAAAAATCCATCACGTTTTTCATGGTGATGTTGGTGGCGTTTTTCGCACGGGTAAGTCCCGTCTCGACCAGGGCAAAACCCGCCTGCATGATGAATACCAGAATGGCGCCGATGAAGAGCCAAACCATATCCAGAGAGAAGGCCAGAGTTTCGGCGCTTTCTTCCGCAAACAGGAAAACCCCCGCGCCCAGAAAAAGAACCGCCAGCATAAACATTTTTTTTCGCACTTTCATCCTCCTAATAATAGCTGCCTTACCGCATATATTAGCAGGATTCATGCCAACTTGAACTGAACGATAGTATATATGGGGGGTTCGGGGGTTCGAGGCCCCCCGGCGGGGATATTTCGAGGGAGGAACCCCCGCAGAGGGGGCGCAGGGGTCGGACTTGCGGAGCAAGTCTGCGGCTTCCCCCCTCTTTCCCTCCTTCCCGTCTCATTAAAACCTACAAAAACGTATCCCTATAAAATATTTCCTACACAATGGTAGTTCTGTAAAGCCGCCAGTTTATCCCGTAATGGTGAACCCTAAGCCCCATCTTCCGCTCGGTAATCCCCAGACGCCGGGACGCGGCGGCCATATTGCCGCCGCTGAGTTTGAGGGCCTCCACGATAAGCTCCTTTTCCATACGGGAAAGGGCCGCCTCCAGGGTAGTGGTAGGCTCCGTGTTGGTGGAAGTCGCGGTTTGCAGGCTCGGAGGCAGGTTATAGGAGTGAATCACCATGTCGGTGGAAAGGATCACCCCCCGCTCAATGCAGTTCTCCAGTTCCCGCACGTTTCCCGGCCAGGAATAGCAGGTAAGGAGGTCTATGGCCGGGGTGGATATGCGTTTGATGAGCTTACCGTTCCTCTCGGCATATTTTTCGGCGAAATGGTCCGCCAAAAGGATGATGTCGCTTTTCCGCTCCCGCAGCGGCGGCATGTGAATAGGAAACACGTTGAGCCGGTAATAGAGATCCTCCCGAAAACGGCCCGCCTTGACTTCCTCCTCCAGGGTGCGGTTTGTGGCGGCCACCAGGCGTACATCCACCTTGATGGTGGAAGCCCCGCCCACCCGCTCCAGCTCCCGTTCCTGGAGTACCCTGAGAAGCTTGGCCTGGATCTGGGAGGGCAGTTCCCCTATCTCGTCCAGGAAGATGGTTCCCCTGTTGGCCAGCTCAAACCGTCCCTTGCGCTGGCTGTAGGCCCCGGTAAAGGCTCCCTTTTCGTGGCCGAAGAGTTCGCTTTCGATGATGGATTCCGGCAGGGCGGCGCAGTTCACCTTGATCAGAGGATGCCCGACCCGCTTTGAAAGCCGGTGCACCTCCGCCGCCACAAGCTCTTTCCCCGTTCCGCTTTCCCCGGTGATGAGTACCGTCGCGTCGCTGGGCGCCACCTGGGCAATCATCTCGTAGACCCGCCGCATGGCGTTTCCGGTACCTATGATGGGACTTTCCGGGCTTATACGCCCTCCCATCCCCTTTACCGGCCGTTCATCCCCGGTATCCTGGTCCCGGCGGAGCCTGAACTGTTCCTCCAGGATCCGCTCCCGGAGCTTGGCGGAGTCAGCAATTATAGAAGAAACTTTCTCTAAAAACGCCTTATCTTGGGCCATGCGCCCGGCTATATCCTGGTTCTGAATACGCCGCTCGGCGCTGAGGGTTCCGATAACCCCTCCTCCCGACCGTATGGGTACGCAGTAATAGGACAAACCTTCAAGGTCCTCCTTGGTCCGTATCCGGGACCGGTTCAAAAAGTGGGTTTCCCCGGACAGATCCGGAACCATGATGGCAATCCCCGACTCAAAGACCCGCCCGACCAGGCCTTCTCCCAGCCGGTATATGCCCCGGCTCTTCTCTTCCGCCGAAAGCCCATAGGCTTCCTCAATTTTGAGCAGCCCCGTAGCCCGGTCCAGGAGGGTTACCATCCCCCAGGTCAGATGCGCGCGGCTTTCCAGGAGGCTCAAAAGAGGTCCTAAAGCGGTTCTAAGCTCCACATGCTTATCGAAGGTCCGGGCTATGTCGAAGAGCAGTTCCAGTTCATCCCGTTCCCGCGCTATGTCGCGGACCGGGGCGGTTTCTTCTGATTCCATAGGGGAATAATACTACCTATTTGTAGGATTTGCCAGCAGTCAATACGGCGGGGGAAGTCTCCCTGTCCACAGCCTTACGCTTCCATCCGGTAGACCCATGCGTTACCGGCTTTACGGACCCGTTCCACCACGCCGAGTTTTGTGAGTACATAGAGGGCTTTTCCCGCTAAGGCGGGGCGGATGCGGGCTTTTTCCGCCAGGCTGCGGGTAGTGAACTCCTCCCCGGCGGGGAAGGGGACAAAGGCGCGGTAATCCTGTTTCCCCGAAAGGGGCATGGCCCGGATCCAGGCCGAAAGTTCCCGGTCGGCGATGCTGACCCCCTTGCGGCGCCAGGAGCCGCGTCCGTCCCGAACCCGCTTTTCCAGAACCTCCACCATAACGAGTTCTATGGTCAGGCCCTTGGTCAGGGGGAGGAAGGGCGCATAGAGCAGGGCTTTGAAGAGGTCCCATTCGCTCCCCCTGCGGGGACTTTTCCGGAGGCTCACCGGTGCGCCGTCCTTTTCCCGCACTTCGATGGTTTTTCGGACGATAACGGGATGTATGATTCGGACCGGTCCTTGAAGCACGAGGTCCTGTATCTTGCGCTTCAAGGGCCCGAAGCTGCCGGTCTGTACTTCTATGATCTCCCCGGAATCGCTTACGGCATCGCAAACATAGTCCCCCATGGGTTTTTCGGTCTGCCCTTCCGGGCCGGCGTAACGTATTTTCAGGGAGCGGTGAAGGCTGCTCTCCTGCCCGGTCCCTATGCCCGTCGTCTGCGGGGGCGCGCCGAACTTAGGCGCCGGCATAGCCTGGAACAATAAGGGTAAAAAAATCGTACAGGAACATGACTGTCCACATATCTAAATTGTACCCCCTGGGATCCGGGGGGACAAGACCCATATACGCAAGGTTCGCAGGAACCCGATAATCGTGGTTTTTGCGGTATTTTGTGCCGTAAAAACCAACACATGCAACAGGCTCCCAGGGATTCAGGCCGTGCTCAGGTGCTCAACCAGTATCTTTATTCCTATGCCGATGAGGATGAATCCTCCCAGCATCTGAGCGCTCCGTTCAAAGAGAGGGCCGATACGCCGCCCGAATTCAAAACCCGTAAGGCATACTGCAAAGGTGATGCCGCCTATGAGCATTGCGGGTCCCCAGATGCCGTGGTTCAGGATACTGAAAGAGATGCCCACCGCCAGGGCATCTATGCTGGTAGCTAAGGCCAGGGTCAGGAGTATTTTGAGGCTGCGGATGTCCGCGCCCGTATCCGCCTTCCGCTCCCCGTCCTTGGGGTTTTTTTGCCCGGCTTTTTGCCCGGCCTCCCAGAGCATCTTTCCCCCGATAAGGGCCAGGAGCGCGAAGGCTATCCAGTGGTCAAATGTCTGAATATAGGAACTGAAGGTTTTTCCCAGGAACCAGCCGGCGGCAGGCATGGCAAACTGAAAGATGCCGAAGAGCAGGGATGCCCTGACCGCGTGAAAGACCCGGAGTCCACGGATGGAGATCCCCGAACTAACCGATACCGCAAAAGCATCCATAGAGAGGCTTAACCCGATAAGAACAATGGAAAGCATAGAGGTAGTTTAACGTGAGTTCGATGGAAAGAAGAACCCCTGCTGGTGGTATTCCCGTGCTTGACTTTTTCGTAAAACGCATTATAATAGAGAACCATTATAACGAAAAAAACGCCGTTTCGCCAGCAGTTGGTTAAGATAGACTAAAGTTTATAAGCAAGGAGTATGATAATGCTCGGATGGGTAAAGATACGTTTTTCTTCCGCCACTCTCTTAACTATGCGTGAAAAACTTTTACTCCCCCCCCCCCCATATATATATCTGTTACTAGAAGTTTTAAGGGCTTTGCCCTTAAACCCGAACATAATCATTTCCTTGCCCGTCCCCCTCCTTTTCTGTTAGAAACCATAACGGGTATATACCCGGAGACACGATTTTTTATACCTGTCCGTATGGACGGTAATTTTATTGTCCGGCAAAGCCGGACAGCGCAATGAGGAGAATTAACATGAAAAAAATTATTGGCTTGATGTTTGTTGTGTTTGCGGCGCTGCTGGTACTTCTGCCTGGCTGTCCTACCGAAGTGGTAACCGAAAGCGGCGAGGAATATATTGCCGCCGCGGTGCTGCTCAACGAAAAGGCGAAGTATAATACGGCGGTAACCTTCTTTTCTGACGAAATTGAAGAGTTCAAGGATGTTACCGGCCGGTTTATTCAGCTTAAGCCCGGGAAAAGCGCCAACCGCTCGGTAAACGTTTCAGTTTCCGATACCGGCGAGGACAGTTGTTTTATTTCGGTTAACGGCAGCATCTACTTTACCGGAGATAAGCCTCCCCAGGAAGCCGGTAGCGAGGACTATCTATACATGGAAACCGTACCCCTTTCCTTCGAGAAAGACGGGGAAACCGCCGGGCTTAACGTGCTGGTGATCATCAAGGACAGAGAAGAAGCGGAAGACCCGGAGCGGGTGGCGATAAGCGACGAGGATTCCTTTTTGCTCTTCGGGTACGACGTGATAAAGGGCGCCTATGTAAACCGGGGAGATGTAAAAATAACCCGGCCCATTCTTGATATGGACAAAGTGAACGCGGCGGATATGGGCAGGCGGGCGGCGTCCACATCAAGTGAGTGGGAATACGCGGCGGGGGACTCGGTCAAGGCCGTGCAACAGAACTTCTACGGAAGCATGATCGACCCAAGCGTTTATCTCAGCAAAAGTT
>JAIRLK010000326.1 GCA_031259515.1 Treponema sp.
CTAACAGGGAAGCGGCCGGTATTCGGGCACAATTAAAACTGAGGTAACTATTCAGTCGCCAGCGGGCGTTAAAGCGCTTGAGAACAAGAAAAGTTCTCCAATCACGCTACGACTGAATAGTTACGATCGTTCTTCATAGCGGGGTTTGGGGGCAGTGCTCCCAACGGGGCGTTACGGGGCAGAGCCCCGTTTAGGGGGTAGCGGAAGACGCCGTAGGCGGCTGTAGCGCAGGGGGCTTCCCCCTTCTTCTCTATTCATCATACTTTGTGGATCACCTCCCGAAAATAATGTCAGCAATTCCGTAAGCGGCATAGTCAGTCAAATAGTGTTAAATCCGGCGATGGCCGCCAGAGGAGGCCGGGTTATTTATGGTTCGTCAGTCTTTATCCTTTAATTCCGTTGAATTTTCCTACCCCGCCTCCGTGTACCCGACGTTGAAAAATATAAATTTCGAGATTGCCGGGGGTTGGACCGGCGTTACCGGGGAGAACGGCGCTGGCAAGACGACCCTGCTGCTTCTTGCTGCGGGGCTTTTGCCGCCCGGCGCGGGAACTGTTCGGGGGATTGCCGTCAGCTTTTACTGTCCTCAGCGTACCGATGACATCCCCGAATACTGGGAGGAACTCTTTTATGCGGACGATAACGCCGCGGGCCGTCTTTTGGACAGGCTGGGAATAGAGGCCGATTGGCCCTATCGCTGGGAAACCCTTAGCCACGGGGAACGGAAGCGCTTGCAACTGGCGGCGGCTCTTTGGCGGAATCCGGACTTGCTGGCGGTTGACGAACCTACCAACCACCTTGACGCGGAGGCCTCGGCCCTGGTGAAGGACGCGCTGGCGGGCTACCGGGGTATCGGGCTCTTGGTGAGTCACGACCGGGCTCTCTTGGACAGCCTTTGCGGGAACTGCCTTTTCCTGCGGGAAGGAAGCGCGACCTTGCGTCCCGGAGGGGTGTCCTCCGGGCTTGTCGAGGAGGAGCGGGAGACGGCGGAACGGCGGGGCCTGCGGAAAAGGCTCCAGGACGAGGAGGAACGTCTTGCGGCGGAGGCGTCCCGGCGGAGGCGCGTTGTGGAAGGCTCCCGGAACCGGCTTTCGAAGCGGGGAGCGGCCCCTGGGGATCATGACACGAGGGGAAAGATCAATCTGGCCCGGCTTTCCGGTAAAGACGCGGTTGGGTCAGGCCAATACAGGCGGATGAAGAACCGGCTGGAAAAGGCGGCGGAAGAGCGGGAAAAGACCGGGCCCTCCGGGGAACGGAAACAGGGCATCACCCTGAAGAGCAGGCGGGCCAGGGCGGACCGCCTCCTCTTCCTTGAGGCGGGGAGCATCGCGCTGGGGGAAGGGCGGCAGCTTTCTTTTCCGGACCTGTTTATAAGACCGGATGACCGGATCGCCCTCACCGGCCCCAACGGTTCGGGCAAGTCAACCCTCGTCCGGCACGCGCTTGCGTGTCTTCCGGCGGCGCTGCCTCTGCTCTACCTGCCGCAGGAACTTGGCGCGGAAGAAAGCCGGGCCATTCTGGACGCTACGCTCCGTGAAGGGGAAAAGCCGAGGGGGGAGATTCTCTCCCGCTTTTCCCGGCTGGGGTCAGACCCCCGCGTCCTCGTTAAGTCGGCCCTGCCCAGTCCCGGCGAAATACGGAAACTGGTAATCGCCCGCGGGATATTCCGCGAACCGGCCCTTATCATCATGGACGAACCCACCAATCACATGGACATGGTTTCCACAGGCCTATTGGAAGCGGCCCTGGCCGAATATTCCGGCGCCCTGCTCCTTGTAAGCCACGACAAATTATTCCTGTCCCGCCTTACCGGACAGGAGTGGGCTATCGGAGGAGGGGGAGAGATTCAGATAACAGGTAACCGGGAGTAGGGACGCGAAACACCGAGGCAATCCAGACGCACGTCTTTCGCACTGGATTGCTCTGCTCGGCAATTTGTCGCGCACTCGCAATGGCGGAGGTACTGCCCCCAAAACTCCACGGAATTGATCGACAGGCCCATTGCCGGGAAGTTTCCCCCTCCTCCTTAAAATACACCGAAAAAACAGCCGCATCCCGAACTCCACGGGGAACCGACAAAAAAGGAGAAATCCGATAAAATGACCAACAACCAACTTTTTATCCGGGCATATAATAAGCGCAAACGGCACATAAATAACAGGGCCTGTATACGCACGGACTTGCTCCGCGAGCCTGCTACCGCTAAAGCGGCTCGGGCTATGTTTTGCTTAGGTCATTCCGCTACGCTCCATTCCCACACAGAACCTCCCCCATATTTTATCCGCCTAGGTCTTTGCCGTGCAAAGCCCTTATCCGGGCAGTCAAAACCCCTTGATGCCGCGCAAACGGCTTCGATACAGCCGTTAAGTTATACGAGATTGCGCTTGAAAGAACACCCCATTTCGACTGGATTAATTATTAGGCAATGCGGAATCTTGTATGCGGGTACCTTTTCCGGCCATCACGGAATTTTGGGGATTGATGAAACCCCGGCGACTGGCTTCCAGTCCACAGCGACTGGACTTGAATCTACAATGATTGGCTTTCAATCTACGGCGACTGGACTTCAATCTACAGCGGTTGGGACACGGTCTTTGCGGCCAGCGGGCAGGCATGGGGTATCCTTCAGAACTACATCACCCAACTGGCAGGTGACGCTCAGTCGGCGGAAATCATTTTGGACAAGGTGAAAAGTGGCGGGCGCACCACCGCCGATGTTGTCCAGTGCAACAAGGCTTTCAAGGGAATGGAAACCGAAGCCCGCTTTATCAAGAGACATTTTTTGCTAATACCGTCCCTGACGTTGGCAGACCTTCCAACGCTGCTATTGCCCTTGCCGGACACCGCTCAATTCGCAGGGTCCCCGTCCCCTTGCACCACAATAGATAGTGTGATAATATCTTCCGGGGTTGAAAAGGACACTACATAATCGGCCCAATATACCGATGTATAGGGTAAGAGACCCTCGTTTTAGTAGTGGTGTATTCCGGCTGTCCGGTTTGCGGCGGCCGGTAATCCGGGACGCGGGCCAAAGGTTGAGAGGATGCGCTGCCCTCATTGCGGCAATTTTGACGACAAGGTGATCGATTCGCGGACTCTGGCCAACGGCCAGGCTATCAGGCGGCGGCGGGAGTGTAACGGTTGCGGCTTCCGGTTTA
>JAIRLK010000385.1 GCA_031259515.1 Treponema sp.
AATCTTCTGAGCCGGCCTCAAAACCTGATTAGTTTCGACCGGCTCGCGGTTTTTGGGGCTTACACCCTTCGCAGGCCCGAAGGAACCCACATTATACATAAAACCAAAAAGCCGGCCTAATGTAACGGAAATTTCCAAAAGAATTCGACCGCCTTCGCCAGGAAATGGCGCCTGCCCCCACTCCGCGTAACGAGCCGTACCCCTTTTGGGGTTTAATACCCCGCCCCTTGGGGCGCTTCTTACTGGGGGTGCGGGGGATTTGTTTCCCCGCATACGCAAAGATTTCAAGGAGAAATCTTCGATACCGCAGGGCGCAGGGCTTGCCCTGCGGTTGTTCATTTTTTATGCGTTAATTTTATATTCGTCTTTAATTTTTATCATTTATTATTTTATCGTATTTTTTATTCTCTTCTTCCAACAATTTTACTTTACCATTTTGTTTTTCAATTTCTAATTCTAATATTTCTTTTTGTAATTCAAGTTCCTTTATTCTATTTTTTTGCGCCTTTTGTTTATATGAAAGAGTGATTGCCACAATAGGAATAGATAACGCGGCAAAAGGTATTAAAATCCCGATATATTCCAGCCCCATAGCAGCATCTCCTTGTTTTTGTATGATATAAACTTTTTTTATTTTGTCAATATTCGCTTGAAGCCGATCCGGTCTCCGCTGGTTCCCGCAAGCGCTCTGCCAGGATGATTCGATAAAGCTGCCGGCTGCGCCGGGACCTTGAAATGCCAAATTTTATTCGTAAATGATTGCTGTTTCAAACGTAACTTTTTCTTGACTTTTCGGGGAAATTTAGTATTTTAGAACTATGGAGAGGCAATCAAGACCCGGTTACAAGGGGTCCGAAGCTTTTCCTATAGGGCGGCCCTGAAAGAAAAACCAATGCATGAGGAGATCGAGATGACGGAAAGACAGAGTAAAATTTTGGAGGCCCTGGCCTTGTGCCAACGCATCGAAGTATCCGCCCTGGCGGAGATGTTGCATGTATCTCAGGTAACGGTACGGAAGGACTTGGATCAGCTTGAAGAACGGGGATTAATACGCCGGGAACATGGGTTTGCGCTTTTTGGTTCTCTTGACGATGTGGGTAGGCGTATGGCCCTTCATTACGAGGTAAAGCGGCGTATTGCCCAGGCGGCGGCGGCTTCGGTAGAGGAAGGGGAAACGGTGATGATAGAGTCCGGTTCCTGCTGTACCCTGCTGGCGGAAGAGCTTGCCAACGCACAGAAGGATGTTACTATTGTTACTAACTCGACGTTTATTGCCAATCATTTACGGTATATCCGGAGCTGCCGGATCATCCTTTTGGGCGGGGAATATCAGCCGGAGGCTCAGGTCCTGGTGGGGTCCATAACCCGGAGGTGCGCGGAGATATTCTTTTCCGACAAGTTTTTCATCGGTGCGGACGGTTTCATCAAGGAATACGGATTTACTGGGAGAAACCATGTCCGGGCGCAGACGGTTCGGGATATGGTGGAACAAGCCGAGGAGATCCTGGTTTTAACCGAATCGGAGAAGTTTTCCCAGCGGGGCGCTGAGGGCATTGTGCGGGCCGAAGATGTAACGGCGGTGTATACCGATGACCATATCCCGCCGGCAACGGAAACGTTTCTGAGCGAAAAAGGCGTCATTATCAACAAGGTACCGGCGTTCCTGAACACGGAATCGCATCAGACCCCGATGATACAGTCACCGCACAACCCGGAAAAGCTGTACCAGTCAGTGTCGGCGATAAAAAACGCAGCCAGTTGGCCGGCTTTCCAGCGGCAATAGCGGTAAAGGTTGAACCCTGCCGGACCAGTCCGTTGCGGATTAACAGGCTGGTCCAGGACCGGTCAATCCGGTAATTTCAAAAACCCCTTCCATGATGTAGGTAGGTTGATAGGGAAAGGCGGGGATGTCTTTGAGTGTAGTAACGCCGGAAAGGACCAGGGCGGTCTCAATTTCCGCTTCCACTCCGGCGACAATATCCGTGTCCATCCGGTCCCCGATGATGATAGTGTCCTCCCGCCGGGCGTTAAGACGGCGCAGGCCATGACGCATCATCAGGGGGTTGGGTTTCCCTACAAAATATGCCTTAACGCCGGCGGACATCTCTATGGGAGCGACCAGGGACCCGCAGGCCGGAACTATGCCCCCTTCCGTCGGGCCGGTCAGGTCGGGATTGGTCCCAATGAGCCTTGCACCGCCCAACACCAGCTTAACCGCCCGTTCCAGGGCTTCCAGGCTGTAACCCCGGCCTTCGCCCACTACCACATAATCGGGATTCACGTTGTTCATGGTGAACCCCGCGTCGTACAGGGCTTGGATAAGCCCCGGCTCGCCTATCACGTAGGTCGAGCCTCCGGGCCGCTGGGTGGACAGGAAAGCCGCCGTAGCCAGGGCGCTGGTGTAGAAGTGTTCCGGGTCCACCTGAATACCCAGGCGGGCCAGCTTTTGGGAAAGCTCCAGGGGCGACCGGTCGCTGGAATTGGTCAGAAAGAGGAATGCCTTATCGTTTGCCGCAAGCCAATCCACAAACTCCGCAACGCCTTGAAGAAGCCGGTTGCCATGGTAAATCACCCCGTCCATATCAATGATAAACGCCTGCTTCATCCTAATCCGATCTACAGTGGTATTCTCTACAGTGGTATTCATGGATGAAGTATAGCATATCCGCAGGTCTACGTCATCGTTTTCCCGCCGGTACTTCCAAGCGCCAGGAGAATTCGCACGCCCATTTTTCCGGGAAGTCCGAAGAACTCACCTTGACGCTGAACCGTCCCGGAAGGCTGAAACGTCTTGGCGCTGTTGAATGTTCTCGCTGCCCCCGGATGGACACATACCACGAAAGGTCCCATACCGGGGACTTGGAACGGGTTCCGGTGTACCCTGCCTTGGTCCTGAACTGGAAGGGGCCGGTATAATACGAAAGTTCTCCCGATATTTTGGAAGTATTAAAATCGTAGGAGACCCTATCGGTAACGCAGATCAACGCGGCGTTGAAAGCTGTCCGTACCGGTCCCACATAGAAGCTGACCCCGGCGTCAAAGCTGTCGGAGAGCGTTTCCCGGTTCCGGCCATCCCTGGCTGCGGCAAGGCTTACCTTTCCCGGCCTGAAACTTAGGCCCAAGGGCAGCGGGAATTTAAGGGACGAAGGGAACCGGTAAGACACGAGGGCGCTGCCCCGGTTAAGGGCTTCCCCGATTTCCGGACCCCGGAGGGTCAGGCCGACCCTGAAAAGGCTGGTACCCTTTCCTTTCCGGTCAAGCCGGGCGGCGGCCCTGAACCCCGCCCCCACGGCAGTGCCATCCCGGTCAACAAAGCGGCTTCCTGCCGCCTCCGCCCCCACCGACGCCTGCCAGGGTTTGTCCCCTAGACGGAAGGCCAGGTTTCCGTACATATCCCTGCCCCAGGCAAAGGTCTCAGAATAGGCCCCGTCAAACGCCGCGCCGAAAAGGGGGGTGGTAAAGAAGATCCCCGCCCCGCCCAGCCGGAAATCCCGTTCGGGCAGCGGCGGCGGAAAGGAGAACCATGTGGAGGGATACGACTGGGTAAGGCGCTGTTGGGTGTAGAACCCCTCGGCCCTCAGACTCGTCTTCTTGGCGAATTGCAGGTCCACGCCGCTCCCCAAGGCTGGCGTCCACCGCATATCCGTTTGAGCCGACGCAAAGGCCCTGAACTTTCCCAGCCTGGGACTCCCCAGGTAAAGATAGGTTTCACTTTCAGTTGCCGGCGGCCGTGTTGATGAAATTTCGGCCTTCAGGTCCGCCGTCAGGGGCCTGCGGGTTTCCGCGAAGGGAAGGGACTTTCCCCAGGGGTTCCTGAGCCGTGCGGAAAGCCCCCATTCATCAAGAACCCCGTAGAGCAGCCGGGACCCCGTACGGTTGTGGTAGATCCCGCCGGAAAAACCGGAGAGTCCCGCGTCAGGTTGTTCCCAAAACAAGGAGGGCCGCTTGTCCAGGGCCTGGAAGCGGGCGGTCAACCCCAGGGCGTTGACCTGTATATCTCCCCGATTGGTAAGGCTTCCGGTACCGGTCCTAAGTCCGCCGTCTTCATCCGCTTGTATACCGCTCAAGCTCCAGGACCCGGTCCAGACAAGCCTGGCGGAGATGCCTTCCGCCATTTCACGGCCATACACCGGGGAGGCTGCGGCCCGGAGCAGGGTGAGAACCATTGCGCTCAGGACGAGGGCGGTAACGCGCCGGCAAAAAAAGCGAGGCCATAGATACTTCATACCCCTTATATGGGTCGTCTATGTATGGCGCTTCAATCGGGAAGGAAAAATTTATACCAGTTTTGGGAGGCGGTATTTCCCCCCTAAGGGGGGGCTATTAAAGCCCCACGGGGCCGCGCTCAACCGTTTGGGAAAGATTCTCAAACGGTTGAAAAAGATTTTCAAAGGGATGGGGAAGGTTCTCCCCTGCGGGAGATTCATTTTCCCCCGCGGGAGGAACGTTCTTGTTCATTTTCAAAAAGACGCCCGGCGCCCTTGCGTTCACTCTTGGCTTTCCAGTGTTCGCGGGAAGCGGACAATCACGATGCCCGAACCGCCTGAGCCGCCCGATTCTTCTGTGGCTGAAATGCCGTCGCCGCCACCGCCCGCATACCATTGCTCTGTACCGCTTATCGCGGACTTCGCGCCGGCCCCGCCCAGAGCGCCGTCGCCTGTCCCTCTGTTGCCTTGGCCGCCTGCACCGCCGCCGCTGTCCCCTCCTCCACCGCCATTGTCGCCGGTTGGACCGGTGCTGCCACCTCCGCCGTCTGGAGCCCCGGCCCCGCCTGCGCCTACCTTCACCGTAATAGGGCCTGCGTCCTCTATCGGATATGATTGGACATAGATGTATCCGCCCGCGCCGCCGCCGACCCTTCCATAAGAATCCCCCCGGCCGCCGCCCGCCACCACAAGAACCTCGACGGTCTCCGGACGTTCATCGCCGAATACGAGAGAGTCCTCCGGTTCATTGCCGGGCGTGGCATCATCCGCCGCGCTGAAGGTGTGCGCCTCGTAGTAGTCCCC
>JAIRLK010000012.1 GCA_031259515.1 Treponema sp.
GCCGTGATTTTCAAGATTCCGTCTTCCACACGCGCCGCCGCGTCTTCTCCAAGACCCGCCACATAGTTCTGTAATTCATTGTTGCCCCATCCGGTCTTTCCGGTTTCAAACCGCCATTCATGGTCAGGCAGGAAATTTTTTGTGTTAAATTCATCGTTCCATACGAGCGAGTACCCTTCAGGAACCCCGCTGTCTTCTATGCCGCCTATGCAGCTTCCGCCCCCTAACAGTATCAAGACAGCAAGGAGAAAAAGAATGGTATGCTTTGTTTTCATGCCAATACCTTATACCGATTTTGATAAAAGTCAACGGGAATGTAAAATTGCTGCATGAGAATTGACAGGCCCTCAATAATAGGTACAATACCGGTAGTATGGCGATAAACCCTTTTTTTCAGCGGCTGGCTCTCATCACCGGCCCTGATGCGCTGGATGCCCTGGACAGGACGGAAGTCCTCGTCTTCGGTCTGGGCGGCGTGGGAAGCTGGTGCGCCGAAGCGCTGGTGCGGTCCGGGGTGGGTGCGGTTGGTATCGTGGACTCCGACGCGGTTTGCGTTACCAATATCAACCGCCAGGCGCAGGCCACCTCCGCCACGGTGGGACGGCTAAAGGCGGAGGCGCTGAGGGATAGGCTCCTGGAGATAAACCCCCGCTGCCGGGTTACCGCCGTTGCCGGAGTCTTCTCCCGGGAGACCGCCCCGTCTTTTGGGATCGGAAATGCGGACTACATTATAGACGCCATAGACAGTCTTACCAACAAGCTGGACCTTATCGAATACACCGCGAAGGCCGGAAGGGCCCTCTATTCGTCGATGGGAATGGCCCTGAAACTTGACCCCACCAGGCTCAAAACCGCGGACATTTGGGAGACCCGGGGCTGTCCCCTGGCGCGGCTGGTGCGTCAGGGCCTGCGGAAACGGGGCTTCGGCGGGCCCTTGACGGTGGTCTACAGTGACGAGCGCCTCCCCATACATCCCGGCGTGCAGGTTTCCTGCGGCGCACCGAGGTGTTTGTGTCCCCCCCGGAACCGGGGCGAAAGCGGCGCGCCGGTTGAGTGGTGCGGTTCCAAAAAGGCGATCAACGGCAGCGCCGTAATGGTAACCGCCGTCGCGGGCATGATCCTGGCGAGCCTCGTGGTCCGGGACGTGTATGAACGGGAGACTGCCGCCCGTGGCTGACCGGTTGCTGCGCAGAGCCGGGGCAAGCGCGGTAATATGGAAACTTACCGCCAAGGCTGTCCTGGAACGGAACCTCATCGGGGACGGGGATCGCGTCCTCATCGCCGCTTCGGGCGGCAAGGACTCCACCGTCATGGCATGGGCCCTCTCCGCCCTGCGGCCCGCCGTCCGGGGGGAGTACGCCCTGGAGGCCCTTCACCTTTCCAGTGATTTCTGCGCCTGTTGCAAGAAGTCCGCCCTTGCCGGGCGCCTGGCCGAATGGGGCGTTCCCTTTCAGGACCTTTTCGTACCCATCATAGGCCGGCTCAAGGAAGGGGAAAAGATGAACTGTTACTGGTGCTCCACCCAGCGGCGGACGGAATTACTCCGGTACGCCGTCGAAAACGGGTTTAACAAAATAGCCCTGGGGCATCATCTGGACGACATCATCGAAACCTTCTTTATGAACATGACCGCCGCGGGTAAACTTGCCGCCATGCCCATGCTCCTCAAATACCGGAAATACCCCGTCAGCCTCATCAGGCCCCTGGCCTATGCGGAGGAACGGCAGATCATCGCCTGCGCCGCCGAAAAAAACATCCTCTCGGCGGCCTGTACCTGCCCCTACGGGATCAACTCCGGACGCCGGGACATGCGGAAGCGCATCGCCGGCTTCACCGGCGGCTCCGGCGCGATAAAGCGGCGTATCCTCAAAGCCCTGTCGTCGGGAGAAAAGGATTTACTCATTGAAGATACATAACATTAAGGATAGGGGGGTTCCCGGCAGACCGTGGTCTTTCAGGTAACGGGCAGTGTCCTCATCGCTCCAGTAATGTATCATCCCATCGCCGCTGTCCTGGCTTATGGCATAAAAAATTTAGCGCTTGCGGCAGGGAGAACCCTTATGATATGATACCCTGTAGGAGGCATCCTTGAAGATAGGTATAGATACCTTCGCCAGTGACGGCGGAAAATCAGGTGTGGGTACCTACCTCCACCAACTCCTGAAACGGATACCCCCTTCCGGCGCCCGCTTTGAGTTATTTGGCTGGGATTTGGACCGGTTTGCCTTTAGCCAGACCGCCCCAGATATAGAATTCATCCCTCAATGTTTTGTCAGCGGCAGAACCGCGAATTCCCTGTGGCATTTTTTTAAATACCCCAAGTTTTCCCGGAGCCGGGAGTACGACGGTTGTTTCTTTCCCGCCGCCCACCGGCGTCTGGCCTACAACTCCCCTTGTCCGTCCATAGGAACGGTTCACGATATGGCGGTTTTCTGGGGAAATATGAGGACCCGCGAACATCTGGGACCGGCGTTGCGGATGCTGTTCCCCAATTCCCTCCGCCATCTGGACCGCGTTATTGCCGTGAGCCAGTGGGTCAAACAGGAACTGGTGGATAAGGTCCGGGTCAAGGAATCCCGCATCGAGGTGATCCCCAACGGCGTGGACCTTTCCGCCTTCTATCTCCGTCCACGAAACGAGGAAAGCGTGGTCCTCATCCAGCCTTTTAGCTTCCGCCGGCCGTACATCCTCTACGTGTCCCGTATTGATTACCCGGTCAAGAATCATGTACGGCTTTTCAAGGCCTTTGAAATCTTCAAAGAGCGGACCCGCTACCCCCACCGTCTGGTCCTGGCCGGTGCGGACAGCCACGGCGCGGAAACGGTGAAGGCCGCCGCGTCGGAGAGCCGGTATCGGAACGACATCTTCTTTACCGGCCATTTCCCCGCCACAAGCCTCCCGGAACTCTACTCCGGTGCGGAATTCGTCGTTTTTCCTTCGTTATATGAAGGTTTCGGTTTGGGCATCCTGGAAGCTATGGCCTCCGGGGTCCCGGTGGTTTGCGCCCGCACCGCCTCCTTGCCGGAAACCGCCGAACACGCGGCCCTTTACTTCGATCCCTGGAACAGCGAGGACATGGCCGACCGTATGGTAACCATCACCACGAACCGCGAAGTCTACCGGGAATGCCGCGCCCTTGGCCTGGAACGGGCCAAAGCCTTCTCCTGGGACCGTTGCGCCGAGCGGACGCTGAAGGTGATACAGGAGACTGTGGAAAAGTAGAAGGAGTTGTTTGACAAATATGCGCGATCACGATCCGGTTGAACGTTCAACCCAAAACTCAATCGAAAAACTTTACGAGATGATTTCCGCGGCCCGGTACTGTACGTCCCTTACCGGCGCGGGGGTAAGCACCCTGTCGGGCATACGGGATTTCCGGGGAAAAAACGGGCTCTACAACGAGATGGACGCCGAAAAGATCTTTGATCTTGGCTATTTCAACCGGGACCCTTCCTTCTATTATAAAGCGGCGGATTCGTTCATCTATAATCTGGATGAAAAAAAGGCTTCGATTGTCCACCTGACCCTGGGGAAACTTGAGAAGAAGGGACTCCTTAAGGCGGTGATCACCCAAAACATCGACCTGCTCCACCAGAAAGGGGGCAGCCGCCGGGTCATCGAGATTCACGGTTCCCCGTCCATCCACTACTGCCGCCGCTGTTCGGATCTGAGGAGGGTGGAGGCCCTGGCCGCCGCCAAGGGCGAGGTAAAACCGTCAGAGACGGACCTGTTGGGGTTCACGGAAACCGCCGCCCTGGTTCATGCCGGGAAACTCCCCCGGTGCGGAAAATGCGGCGCGGTCCTCAAGCCGGCCATTACCTTCTTTGGGGAGGGCCTCCCGGTCCGGGCCCTGGAAGAGGCGGAACGGGCGGCCCGGGAAACGGACGTGATGCTGGTTTTGGGGACAAGCCTTACGGTATTTCCCGCCGCCGGTCTTCCCCAGGCGGTTATCCGTTCCGGCGGGAAGATCGTCATGGTAAACAACATGGAAACGCCCCTGGACCGGTTTGCCGCCCTCAAATTTACCGACCTTGAAACCGTATTCCAGGGTTTGGATGCCAGGTTATAACGGAGGAACTGTTCCTTTGTAACAGGCTCTTATACGTTTGTGCTGCACGCGCTGTCCGCGGACGGGGAGCGCAGGACCCCCAAGGCGCCGTCTACCCGCGCCAGGGAACGTTCCGCCCCTAAAAGGCGTATAGACCCGAAAAGGGGCGGGCTGACCCGCGCCCCGGTAACGGCTACCCTGAGGGGCATTAAGAGGTCCCCGATCTTTACTCCCTCCTTTCCCGCCCGCTCTTTTACCAGCGCTTCCGCGTCCGCGTCGTTCAAGCCGGACAGGGGGAGGATGAGGTCCCGTCCAATTTCCAAAAGCCTGACAGTCCGCGCCAGGTCCGACTTTTTGGGAATAAACTCCGCCGCCGCCGGAACCGGGGGGTCCCTGAAGAGGTAGCCCAGCTTGCCGGGGATCTCGCTCAAAAACGAGATCCGCTCCTTGACAAGGGCTATGGCGGCGGTAAACAAGGCCCGGTCCTCCGGGCTCCCCTCGTCCCCGGCCTTGCCAAACAGCCCGGCCTCCGCCGCATAGGGCAGGGCCAGGGCCGCGAGATCTTCATCGGTTTTCATCCTGATGTACTGCCCGTTGTACCATTCCAGCTTTTTGTAATCAAAGACGGCGGACGCCTTGTTCAGCTTATCCAGCCTGAACCGCTCCGCCAGCTCTTCAAGGGTGTATATATCCTTTCCTTCTTCGTACGAGGCCCCCAAAAGGGCGACATAGTTGAGCAGCGCGTCGGGCAAATAGCCCTGGCGGCGGAATTCGTCTATGCTTGTTGCCCCGTGACGCTTACTCAGCTTCTTCCCATCCTGACCCATCACCATGGGGAGGTGGCAGAATTCCGGAGGCTCCCACCCGAAAGCCTGGTAGAGGATAACGTGCAGGGGAGTGGACGAAAGCCACTCCTGGGCTCGCAGTACATGGCTTATCCCCATAAGGTGATCGTCCACCACATTTGCCAAATGGTAGGTGGGGAACCCGTCCGACTTGAGGAGTACCGGATCGGGGTTCACGTCGTCGTTTTTCCATTCGATATCCCCTAACAGCCGGTCGGTGAACCGGGTGCTTTTCCCCAGGGGGATTTTAAGGCGTATGGTATGCGGCTCCCCAGCCGCCGCCCGCCTGGCCGCTTCCTCCGCCGGGATGTCCCGGCAAAGCCGGTCATAGCCGGCCTCCTGAGAACGGGCTGTTTCCCGTGCCTTCCGTAGTTCCTCCAGCCGCTGGGCGGAACAAAAACAATAGTAGGCTTCTCCCTTTTCAAGGAGTTCCCGAGCGTATTTCCGGTACAGGGCAAACCGTTCAGACTGGACATAGGGCCCCGCGGGTCCCCCTATGTCCGGACCTTCGTCCCATGTAAGGCCCAGCCAGCCAAAGGCGTCGTAAAGGTTCTGTACAAAAGCCTGGTCAAACCGTGCGCGGTCGGTATCTTCCAGACGCAGGATGAACGCGCCCCCTTGAGCGCGGGCAAAGAGGTAGTTGAAGAGGGCGGTTCGTATCCCCCCTATATGCTGCAACCCTGTCGGTGAGGGCGCGTAACGGTTACGGACTTCCATAAATATTCCTCGCGTTTGCGCTTACTATACGCTAAAAAAGGGGAAAAGGGCCAGACGCTTAGAGCCTGTTGCGCTTCGCGCATAAAATAGTATAAATATGCAATTTATTGCATATTTATACCTTGCAGGCTCCAAAAGAGCCCCGTTAATCGGGATTTTTTGCATGAATATGCAAA
>JAIRLK010000013.1 GCA_031259515.1 Treponema sp.
TCCCGGTAGGGTTCCAGTTCCAGCTTGAGGGCCGTAACAAAGGCGGGATGCCAGGGGATGCGGGGAGGGTTCGTATGCTGATTCATAGTGATGCTCCGTGGCGGTAAGGATACCAGAAACCTAGGGATACTATCAACACGAAAAATCCGTGTAATCCGCAGTTCTTTTTTGTTCCGCGTTTCCTTACCGTGTTGGCAGTCCGCGGCTTCCCCCTCCTCATTGCCAAAGGTATAATGAGGTATGCGTGTTATTGCAGACCTGCACATTCATTCCCGGTTTTCCCGGGCTACGGGAAAGAAGCTTACCCCTGCGTATCTGGACCGGTGGGCCCGGATCAAGGGGATAAATCTTCTGGGCGCTGGGGATTGTACCCATCCCCTGTGGCTGGCGGAACTGAGGGACCGGCTTGAGGAGCGTGAACCGGGGCTGTACGCCCTAAAGGAGCCGGTACGGGCGGAATTCGATACGGGACCCGCCCTGGCCGAAGGGATCCCCAAGCCGGCGGGGGATGTTCCCCGGTTTGTTCTTACCGGGGAGGTCAGCACGATTTACAAAAAGGGGACGGCTACCCGGAAGGTTCATCACCTTATCATCCTGCCTGATTTTAAGGCCGCGGCTTCTTTTCAAACCCGGCTGGAACGGGAGGGCGGCAACATCCGTTCCGACGGGCGGCCTATCCTGGGAATAGATTCCCGGGACCTCCTGGCCATGCTCCTGGATACGGACGAAAGAGCCCTGCTCATCCCCGCCCATATATGGACCCCCTGGTTTTCCGCCCTGGGCGCGCAGTCGGGCTTTGATTCCCTAGACGAATGTTACGGCGATCTGGTCTCTAAGATTCCTGCAGTGGAAACCGGGCTTTCCTCCAATCCGCCTATGAACTGGGCCCTTGCCGCCCTGGACCGGTTCGCTATCATTTCCAATTCCGACGCCCATTCTCCGGAAAAACTGGGCCGGGAAGCCACGGTTTTCGATATGAATTTGGATTATTCTTCCTTATATAGCGCCCTTTGGTCTGCCGGCGCGCCGCCTGCCGCTCCCGAAGCAGGAGGCATCAAAAACCGTATCATTGAGACCATCGAATTTTTCCCCCAGGAAGGGAAGTACCACTACGACGGCCATCGCAAATGCGGCTTTTTTTGTACTCCCCAGGAAGCGGCGGCCTCCGGCGGCATCTGCCCGGTATGCGGGGAGCCTCTGACCCGGGGCGTGATGGGCCGGGTCATGGAACTGGCCGATCGCCCGGTGGACGAGACGGCCCCCTGCCCGTCTGAAACCGAAGCCGCCGAGTGGCGGCCCGCCAACCGGCGGCCCTACCGATCCCTCATCCCTTTGCCGGAACTGCTGGGGGAACTCTTGGAAACCGGCGCGGCTTCCAAGAAGGTGAACGCCGCTTATGCCGGATTGATAGAAAAGGTGGGGAGCGAATTCTCCATCCTGCTGGACATGGATGTCCGGGACATTGCCGGGCTTAAGTGTCCCGGCATTTCGGGGGAACTCCTGGCCGCCGCCGTTACCCGGATGCGCTGCGGGGACGTGTCGGTTACTCCCGGTTATGACGGGGAGTACGGGATAATCCGGGCCTTTCCGCCCGGCGGGAAGATCGTTCTTTCGGGAGAGCCGGATCTCTTTAGCGGCTCTGCGGGTTTTGGGCGGCCGCCGTCTGATCCCGGACAGCGGACACGGGGAGTAGCTCATGAGGGGAAAAAGCGCAGCGGAACGGCGGCGGCCCCCCAGCCCCAGGGTCAGGCGGTCCCGGCGGCGCGGGCCGGAGCTGCCCCGTCTTTCATCCTTGACCGGGACCAGGAAGCGGCGGTTTCCTACGGTGGACGGTACGCCGTCATCGTCGCCGGACCGGGTACGGGGAAGACTGCGGCGATCACTGCCAGGATAGCCCGGCTCATACACGAAGGCCGGGACCCCGCATCTATTCTGGCCCTCAGCTTTACCGTGAAGGCTGCGGGGGAGCTTCGGGAACGTATCGCCCGGACGGTCTCGGAGGATGCCGCCGCCGCTGTTACCGCCGCTACCTTCCATTCCCTGTGTTGCTCCCTGCTGCGGGAACAACCGCCGGCTGCGGGTACGCCTGTGAGCTTTACCGTGTTAAGCGAATCCGGGCGGGACAGGATTTTGGAGGAGATCCTCCGGGCCGCGCCGGGGAAAACAGGGATGCGGCCCCAGGGTCTGGGGAAGTATATCGAAACCCGGAAGCGGTTCCTGCTCCTGCCGGAGGAAACCGTACCCCGGCTGGGCGGCCGCAAAGCCGGCTCCGCGTCTCCCTTGCTGACATCCTTGCCGGAGTTGGCGGAAACCTTTGGCCTGGAGAAGGCCAACGCGGAAGCCGAGGTCCTCTACGGCCTTTACCACAGGCGGCTCCGGGAAGAAGCCCTGCTGGACTTTGACGATCTTATTGCGGGAACAGTACGGCTTCTGGTGGGAAAGCCCGCCCTCCTTTCGAAGTACCGGGGCCGGTACCGCTGTATCCTGGTGGACGAGTATCAGGACGTGAACTTCGCCCAGTACGTCCTGGTACGCCTCCTGGCCCCCAACGCTCAAGAGGCTGGCGGGGGAGCGCCGCTTAAGAAAACGAAACCAAAGCTGCCGGAACCAGTATTTTCGGAAAC
>JAIRLK010000038.1 GCA_031259515.1 Treponema sp.
AAGCATCACCGCGTCCACGCCAAAACTGAAGCGGACCGCATCGCCCAGGCGCGGATCAAAGGCTACGAAGGAGACCCCTGCCCCGCCTGCGGGTCCTTCACCCTGGTACGGAACGGTACATGTATGAAATGCGACACCTGCGGCGGGACGACAGGGTGCAGCTAAAAGAGGCTGTTTCAAACCCTCAAGGTAGAGGGATTTAGGTGAATAAACTCTGTTCAGAACAGAATAATCGGACCTCGGAACTCCGAAATCGGACTTCTGAACTCCACAGAGCGGGTCCTCAATCACGCTCCGGCTGAATAGTTACAAAACGTCTTTTAAGGCGGTAATATCCGCCGGTATGGTTAGGGCATGAGGTTCCCGCTCCATCACCTTCTTGAGGGATGCGGGAACCGGCACGGGGCCGGTGAGGGGTTCCACCGTTTCAGCGAATTTGGCCGGATGCGCGGTGGCCAGAACCGCCAGGGGGCCGCCGGTTTGGTTTTCGGGCTTTTCTTCTTTATCTACTGCTTTCCAGCCCACCGCGCCATGGGGGTCCAGGTAGTAACCCCAGCGTTCGTGGACAGCCCTAATGACCGCCCTGGTCTCGTCGTCGGTAACCGGGACGCCTTGTATCATGCGCCTGAGTTCCGGGTAAGACCAGTGAGCCGCCATGCGCTCGAAATTGCTGGGAGCGCCCACATCCATAGCGTTGGAGATAGTCGCCTGGGAAGGCCGGACCTGGTAATCCCCGGTGGCAAGGTAATCCGGCACGGTTTTGTTGATGTTGGTGGCGGCGATAAAACCCCGTATCGGGGCGCCCATGCTCATGGCATAAAGCCCGGCGGTCAAATTGCCGAAGTTCCCGCTGGGAACGCAGACGGTAAGGGGACCGGCCTGCCACGAAAAGCCCCCAAGGACGCCGGGTTTAACCGGGTTCCGGGGAGTCGCTTCCCCATCGGGATCGGCGCGGCCCGTCATGGCCCTGCCCGCGGCGGCGGCATAGTACACCGTCTGAGGGATGAGCCGGGAAATATTGATGGAGTTGGCGGATGAGAGGACGTGACGCTTTTGGAGGTCCGCGTCCGCGAAGGCGACCTTCACCAGGGCCTGGCAGTCGTCAAAGCTCCCCTCCACGGCTAAGGCGGAGATGTTCCCGCCCAATCCGGCGATCTGCCGCTCCTGAAGGGGGGATACCCGGCCTTTGGGGTAGAGTACCGTCACGGAAATGCCCTCTATGCCGAAGAAGCCGTCGGCCACAGCCCCGCCGGTGTCCCCAGAAGTTGCCACCAGGATGTGCAGAGGCCGCTCCTCGTTACGGCGGAGGTAGGAAAAGGCCCGGGCCATGAAGCGGGCGCCAAAGTCCTTGAAGGCCGCAGTGGGGCCGTGGAAAAGCTCCAGCACCAGCCGGCCGCCGGCTTCTACCAGAGGGGCGGTGAAGGGGTAGGCCGAATGGATCATATCCCCCAAAACCGCGCCGGGTATTTCGGGATCTACATAGGGCTTAATAGTCTCAATGGCGATGTCATGAAAATTCATGGTTCCCAGGGACGAACGGACCGCCGGGGAGTACCGGGGAATCTCCTCGGGAACAAAGAGGCCGCCGTCAGGAGCAAGGCCGGTAAGAGCCGCCGCCGCGAAGTTGGCCGGGTTAGCCCGGCTCCTGGTACTATAATAACGCATAACTACCTCGACTCTGTGAATGTTGTTTATACCGTATCCGACTTTAGCGATAAACGCCAGTACCTTTAGACTGGGATTCTTGCGCAGCGGGATTTTTACCTTGACAAAAAAAAATCCACTGCTATACTAAACTAAATTCATGTTTTGGTAGCTACCGTAGAACCGGCTGGCCGGGTAAGATTAAGGCTATCTAAGCTCGTTAATTGGGATTTTGGCATACAGGGGCGTTAAAGGCCGCGTAAACAAAAAACCACGCGGTAATATAGAAACGCAGGAGTATAGTATACCATGTCAAAATCAAAAAACCTATTATCGCCGGCGGATCGGTTGATCCTGGACTCCTATAAAACCACTATTGACGGGCTTGCGGCCTATTACGGGGAAGCCTTTGAGATTGTACTCCATGATTTGACGGACCTGGATCATTCAATCATCAAAATAGCCAACGGCTTTCATTCCGGGCGAAAAGAAGGGGCGCCTATCACGGATCTGGCCCTCTCCATGCTGGAGGAGATGCGGAAAAACGACGCCGCTACGCCCCAGACAGATCAGGATAATCAG
The DNA here is from genome assembly GCA_031259515.1 of Treponema sp. GTDB lineage: Bacteria > Spirochaetota > Spirochaetia > Treponematales > Breznakiellaceae > JAIRLK01. The sequence goes on from JAIRLK010000038.1 coordinate 2,227, forward strand.
GAAGCCCGTTCTTATAATAATTATATGTCCGCCAGTAAATACGGCAAGCCGATTCGGTCAACCACCATGGTGATCTTTGGCGAAAAGAAAAAAGCCATAGGGCTTCTCTGCATCAACTTGTACCTGGATTCTCCCATAAGTTCCCTGCTGCAAAATTTTTCCCTTGTTCCCCCCGGGCAATTCATAAAGGAGAATTTTACTTCTGAGTCGGATGAACTTATTGCCAAGGCCCTGGAAAAGGTAAAGTCTGATGTTACGGCGGACGAGACGATTCCCGCTTCCCAGCGCAACAAGGAGATTGTGGCCCTCCTCTACTATCAGGGGATTTTCAAGCTGAAAAACGCGGTACAGGCAATTTCCGTCGATTTAGGAATTTCAAAAAATACCGTCTACATGCACATCCGGACATTGGAAGAGAAGACAGGGCAGAAGGCAGGATCATGACCGGCCTGCTTTGGAGGAAGGCCGCAGAACCGCAAAGTGAAAATTGGAAAAATAGACCGGAAGATATGAAACGCGATTTACGCGATACCGCCCCAATTTACGGCTTGCTTCAAACCGCTATTTACAAGTATTTTATTGACTATTTGATCGTGGGAGACTTCCATCCTTGACACAATCTTCACTACAGGGTATGCTTCCTGTGAAATATTTCACAAGAAGGTATGATGATGGCGATTCCGCGTGCCCATAGCCGGAAACAACGACAATCACCACCGCGCCTATGTATGTCCGGCATATTCTAAAGATCGGAAAACTTTCGTTCCTTGTAATAGTATATCTTATCTTCCGGCCCGACAGGGCGGAGCACTTTACAGGGATTTCCCACAGCGATAACATTGGCGGGAATGTCCTTAGTTACCACACTTCCCGCGCCGATTACCGCACCACGTCCAATGGTAACACCCGGATTAATAATCGCGCCGCCACCTACCCACACATCATCTTCGACGATCACTTTGAAGGCGTACATCTTGCCTTCCCGCCGCTTTTCCGGATCCAGCGGATGGCCTGTCGTGGAGATGGTTATATTCGGACCAAATAACACGTTGTTACCAATATCCACTTCCCAATCGTCAATGATGGTGAGGCTGAAATTCGCGTAAAAATTTTCACCGATAGAAATATGGGAACCATAGGCAAAGTAGATTGGCGGTTCAATCCAAAAAAACTTGCCGGTTTTTCTGAACATCTGTTTTACCAGTTGCAGCCGTTTTTCCGTCTCTGATGGCAGCGTTCCATTAAATACGGTCATCAATTCCTTGCCCCGCAGTCGTTCCTCCGGCAACCCTTCGGTCATGTCCGTAAAAAGACGGCCCTGTGCAATGTTTTCACGTTCTGTCATGATAACCTCCAATTTTCGCCGCGTAAGCGGCGGTTTTGATCGAACATGAAACGCAGTTTCATGATTTCTCCTTCCTCGTTATATTTTTAAGCCAGCCGTATTGGTGATAGTGCCGGTATATAAAGGGTATTTTAACGAATTCATCCAGAAACAGGATGAAGTAGACCGCCATAGGGGGAAAGCGGAACACAAACGCGGCAAGCATCCCCAAGGGAACCGCGAAGCCCCACATGGTGAAGGCATCACAGACAAGGCCGAAGCGGGAGTCACCGCCAGCGCAGAAAATCCCCACAATGATGGTGGAATTTATCGTTTTGCCAATGACATAATAGGCGTTGATAAGCAGCATGGTTCCAAGCAGCGTTTTCGCGCTTTCATTCAGCCGCATCACGGAAATGACCAGGGGGCGGGTTACGAGGACAAGCAGTCCTCCCGCGATTCCGCATAGAAGCGCCGCCCGGCAGAGCCGCCCCGCGTCCTTTCGGGCCTTGTCAAAAAGTGATTGTCCCATCTCTTTACCCAGCAGAATACCGCCCCCTCCGGCAAGTCCTCCGGCGGTTGCGGTTACCAAGCTGCGGACAACCGAAGATGCGGCGTTGGCCGCCGCCATGTCCCCGCCGAGGCGTCCCATGATGAGGGAATACATGGTGAAGCCAAGTCCCCATACCAGATAGTTACCCCCCACCGGCAGACTGTAATGAATAAAGTCTTTGAAAAGCACCGTGTCATCAAATCTGAAGATGTTCTTTGGTTTAATCTGTATGCTTTTTGATATGAGTGAATCAATAACGCAGCACAGAACTTCTATCAGTCGGGAAAGGACGGTGGCTGCGGCAACACCATAAACGCCTGATTTGGGAAAGCCGAACAATCCGAAAATGGCGATGGCGTTAAAGAATACATTTAAAAGCAGCGATAAAGAATTAATCGCCACGGCGGTGCGGACACGCTCGACACTCCGCTTGACGCAGAGATAGACCTGCGAGAATCCGGTTAAGAGGAAAATAGGACTTGCCGTCTTAAGGTATAAAGCCCCCGTTTCTATCAAATCCGTTTCCGTGCTGAAAAGCCCCATGAAAAATGTGTTAAAGAAAAAGGCGAAGATGAAAAAAACAAGGTTGACAATCAGCGATACGCCCAGGGCGATGCCCAAAATCTTTTCGATGGCGGCCGTATCCCGCTTTCCCCAATATTGCGCTGCCAGCATGGTCGCGCCTGTAGCAATGGTAGATAGAAAAAGCTGGTGTACGAAAACCAGTTGGGATGCCAGGGACACTCCGGCTATGGCGGTTTGATTGACAAAGGAAAGCATGAACACATCCGCCGCGCCGACACCCGCACTTATCAGGTTCTGCATAGTGATGGGGATTACAAGTGTCGCAAGCTGCCACCCGAAATCTGGCGGGCGGCGTTCCGCAACCACCTTTGTCTTGTTATTCATACGGCTATCATGATATTCCTGTTTTTTAAGGTTGACTATCATTATTATCACTTTTTTTATAACTATCTTGTCGTTTTGGCAAATTTGCCCGGCGTGGAAATCGCGGCGCTATCACGAGGCAGGCCGAGGCTGATTCGGGGTATGGAGACTGGTCTGTTTACAAGTCAGGGAAAGCATGGCGGATCTCTGTATGATGAAGGAAATATCTCTTTTCATATTACATCAACGGAAGAGGTCCTCCATCGCGTAGTTTCCGGCGGTATTCACCGGGACTTATGCCAAGAAGACGCTTGAAAATTTCACCATAGTAGCTGACGCTGGAAAAACCGGAAGCCAAAGCTACATCGGTAACACTCGATTTTTCATTGGCAAGATAGCTAAGGCTCTGTCGTATCCTGAAATGCAAGAGGTAATCAAAAACGCTTTTCCGTAGCGCTTGTTTGAAAAGGCGGCAGCATTTGTTTCTGCATACCGCTCCCGCATGGGCAATTTCATCCAGAGTAATTTTCCTGTTGAAATGTTTTTGGATAAAGCCGATCATCTGTTTAATGGCGAGGTCATCCCGGTAAAGGGCGCTTTTTTCGCCTTCCGCAACGGTATTTCCCAGCGCTACCGTATTAGCAAACAGCAGCGACATGAGATCGTAAAACCGGCTCTGTGCTTCCAGCACCGAATCATCGGGGGCTTGCATGGTTAATTCCATTAATACCCTGATACGTTCAAGGGCTTGTGTACGCCAGTCTTCTGCTGATGCGGGAAAGAAGAGAGCATCAAACCGGCTGTCATACAACAGGGGATTGACGAAACGGGTTTCAATGTACGGGTGGGCGCAAAGCAGGGAGGGGTGAAGCAACAGACAGAGAAAAACACATTCGGGAGGTCTGCGGCGCTTCAAAGCCTCAGCATCTGCCGCGCCAAAATGGAGCCGGTTCGCATTGACAAATATACCATCTCCATTGCGAAGGGGATACAACCGGTCGTTTACATGGTAGATCATTTCCCCCTCCAGTATGACGATAAATTCCAGGTCCCGGTGCCAATGACAGTCCGCGCTGTACATCAAAAAGCTGGATAACCTCCCCATAACAGAGTAGACCGGCAGGTACGCCGATGTATAGCGCACCCCCTCGCTCATATCATCCCTCACTTGCAACTTGTACATACAGCCTCCAAAGGTACGATAGTCAGAAAGAAAGATAAAATAATGATAGATATAATCAAAAAACAATAATATCGTGATAATGACATTTTAACAATACACAGAAGGAGTTTTACGTGAAAAAATTTTTTATCTTATTAACAACCCTTTTATTGGTCTTAATGGGATGTGCCCAAAAGGACGGTGACGTAACGCTGACCCTATGGCATATCTGGGTTGCGGATACGGAGCCCATGAAAATCCCGTTTGAAAAGGTGGTGCGGGAGTATCAGGCCGCGCACCCGGAAATCAAACTGGTGGTGGACGGTACGGAAAACGAGGCATACAAGACCAAGATACGTTCCGCCGTAGCCGCCAATGAAGCGGCGGATGTGTTTTTTTACTGGGGAGCGGGCCGCATGAAGGGCTTCGTGGACGCAGGTGCTCTGCTTCCGCTGGACGAATATCTGGA
>JAIRLK010000072.1 GCA_031259515.1 Treponema sp.
GCCCTGCGGAATGGGCAACCGGATACAGGATTTACCGGTATAGCACTGCCGGCGGCAGGTGGGAAATCATCGCCTCCAGGCTTTCCGTCGGAACCATCTCGTATATCGACGACGGAATATCGTCGGGGACGTATGACTATCGGATAATGGGACTGGTTGGTTCTGCCGGCTCCCCCTTAGAAGGGCCGGGGTATTCGGTCCAGGGGGCGACCACCGGGCTGCTTGTTCCGCCAAACGTCAGGGCGAGTACGGCGGCTTCTAGGGGTTCCCCCTTCCAGACATCCGTTACCTGGGGTGCGGTTTCCGGTGCGGACTATTATAGGGTTTACCGTAATGGGAGTTATCTAACCTCGATATCCAGTACCTCCTATGATGATACCTCCCTGAAATCCGTAGGCGGATCGTATTCATACACGATAGCTGCATATAGCTATTATTGGGGTGAAGAAGGCGGGCAATCCGCCTCATCCTCGGCGTCGACGGTAGGGTTCACGGTAACAGGGAACCTCGTCCTAAATACGCCTAACGCCGGGACTATTAATACATCAGGGGAGTTTGATTGTTATCATTTCTCTGTGCCTAGTTCCGGGTATTACGAGGTTCGTCTTGAAGACGGCTCCTCAGGGTATAGTTCTTTTGATGCCTATCTTTATGTATACCAGGATGGTAATCTGATAACCTCTCTTGATTCGGGGAGTCAGGGAGTGACACTTACCGCCGGTGACGTGCTGTATGTGATCCCTGTACCCTATTCTGTGGGTAGCACCGGCGGCTATAGGGTTACAATCGAAAAGCCGTAGTATTAAACCACGGTAAAAAAGGGCCTTCCCTGATTCACGGAAGGTTCCTTTGAACGCTTTGGGCGGCGGGCTGTTCTGAAACTTTCGATTTCAGAACAGCCCGTTTTTTTGGGTTGCCTGCGGCCTTGCCGGCAACAGTATAGACTAAAGATTACGCAGATTTCACCGGTTCGGAATTGCTGGGAATATATCAGGATAAACGCATAGAAAAAATATGAGGACTGATTCAGGGGATGAAGCCGGTGAAAAGGGAGCTAAAGCCCTGGATATAAGCCGATTCAAGGGCTATTTTTCCGCCCCCCTCCCGCTAAGAAGATTCTATGCGTTTATCCCGCGGATCGGCCTTTTCCGATTTCTCAAAAGTCGTTATGCTAATTCCGGAGGATATTCATGGACATTCAGCGGGAATTGAAATCCCGGTTCGCAGCCCTGGGTACGGCCATCCCCGAAATACTTCTTCCCGGAACGGGGATAGACCTTCAAAAATGGGCGGTCATCGCCTGTGATCAGTTTACCCAGGACCGGGATTTCTGGGCGCGGGTCAAAGAAACCGCCGACGGCGCTCCGTCGGCGTTGAACTTCATCCTGCCGGAAATCTACCTGGAAGACGCTGACCGGGAGGAACATACCCGGCGAATCCGCGGAACCATGGAGGCATATCTTGCGGGGAACGTCTTTGCCCCGGCCTTTACGGGCTGCGTCTATATAGAACGGACTACTCCGTTCCACCCGCGCCGCCGGGGTCTCGTCCTTGCCATAGACCTGGACGCGTATGACTGGAAAGCCGGCGCCCGTTCCCTCGTCAGGGCTACCGAAGGGACCGTCCCGGAGCGGCTCTCCCCCCGGGTGGAAATACGCCGGGGCGCGGTCCTGGAGACCCCCCACATTCTGATCCTCATTGACGACCGGGAAGACACCCTGCTCCCCGCCCTGGGCAGCCGGGTCAAGCAGGCCGCCCCCCTTTACCAGACGCCCCTGATGATGGGCGGAGGCAGCGTATCGGGCTGGGCGCTGGATAGGGAGGATGACTGGGCGGCGCTGGCGGATGGACTTGAAGCCCTGGCCCGGCTGTCCCGGATTCGCTACGGAATCTCCGAGCCTTTCCTTTACGCCATGGGGGACGGCAACCATTCCCTGGCGGCCGCCAAGGCGGTCTGGGATGAATACAAGGCCGCCCATTCCGGCGATCCGGACCTGGCTTCCCACCCCGCCCGCTGGGCCCTGGTGGAAGTGGAAAATCTCTACGACCCGGGCATAGCCTTTGAGCCCATACATCGCCTCCTCTTCGGGGCCTCCATCGAAGAAACCCTGGACCTACTCTCCGCCCTGCCCGGTTTTTCGAGCCGTCCTGTCTCCAGCCGGGAAGAACTTATCAGTCTTGTGGAGGACCCTGACGCGCCGCGAAGCCGCCTGGGCCTTATCAGCGGGACCAGGCGCTTCCTGGCGGAAACCTCGGCCCCCCCGGTTATCACTGAAAGGCTCCAACCTCTGCTGGATGCCTTTATCCAATCCCGCACAGACGGACAGGGAAAGGGAGCGGTTTCCATTGACTATATCCACGGGCAAGACGAACTTTTCCGCATGGCCGCAAGGGCGGCATCCGCAGAAACCGCCCTTACCACCGGACTCCTCCTGCCGCCGGTCAAGAAAAGCGGCCTTTTCGAGACGGTAGCCCGGTCCGGCCCGCTTCCCCGTAAAAGTTTTTCTCTGGGAGAGGGGATAGAGAAGCGCTACTACCTTGAATGTCGTAAACTTTTCGTATAAGATAACGAACATAACAGATTAGCCGGCGTGGTGGAATGGTAGACACGGTAGACTCAAAATCTACTGTCCGCGAGGATGTAAGAGTTCAAGTCTCTTCGCCGGTATTTGTAATTCCTTATCATGTAAGGAATTACGAAATGACTTCTTTTTAACGTATCTCAGATTGCCTGGCATCGTGCACGTATCGTGCATTTATTTTTCCGTCTAATCGGAGGATGATGCCATGAGGTCGCAAAAGCCGTTTACCACCCCCAGGAGGGGAGATTCCAAGACCTTCCAGCTAACCATAACCCCGGCCTCCGGCCTTCCGGACAAAATATGCCGGGAGTGGCAGCGAAAAAGTTTTCAAGACCTGCCGAGCGAGCTGTCTAAATACCGGAATCCCAAGACAAAAGCCGCAGCGGAGGCCGGCGCCCTGGCCCTTATTCAATACCTAATCAGGGTACTTGAGGAAAACAATACCCGGAAGGTCCCCGATGACGATCTTACCGTGGGGCAGTGGATTGAAAAGTTTGTCAATATTGAGACAAGCCCGAGAACAGGCCGTAATGCCGCAAAAAACCGCCCTTATTCTCCGGATACGCTGGATACCTATAGAACCTACTTTAATGCCCACATCAAGGATGACCCTTTTACCAAAATAAAAATGTCTAAGGTAGAGGAAGAAGATGTTACGGTTTTTACCAACCGCCTTTCCTTAAAGAAAAAGAAGAACGGTAAGCCATTGGGCGGAACCAGAACCTCTGCCGGGGTTATTATCTTTATCCGCATGGCCTTTAAGGAATATCAAAAAAAGCACAAACGATGGGTAAATCCATTTATAGACCTTGACCCGCCGCAGCTCAACACAAGGGAACGTGATGCCTTGCCCGAGGACGAGGTTCTAAAGTTATTTTCCCCCGGAATACTCCAGAATCCTATGGAGATTGCCGTCTGTGCCATCATGTTCCTTTCAGGCCTCAGACGGGCGGAGATCGCCGCCCTCAAACCGGATTGTTTGGATTGGGTAACTCCTAAAATCACTGTTAGAAATACGTGGCAAAAATATGATAATAAGGGCCGGGTTTACGGCCCGACAAAAAGCAAAAAGGAACGGGACGCACATTTTGATCCCATTCTTCAACAGGCCATAAAAAAGATGTGGGAAGAGAATGGAGAACATGAATATGTTTTTTGCCATCCTGACGGAAGTATTCTAAAACCTTCGTGGATACGGCGCCGCTTTCCGGAATGGCTGAAACGTGCCGGTATTGAATTGGGGGGCAGGGAAATCGTACCGCATAGCGCCCGTCATTCACTGGCTTCACTCTTGGAAGCAAGAGGTATATCCCTGCGGTATATTCAAGATATGTTAGGCCACTCCGACTTAAAGACCACAAAGCGGTATCTGCATTCCACAGAGGCGACTATCCGTACTATTGGGAAAAAAATCAATGAAGCGATGCAACAGGAGTCAGACAAGAATATAGTCGAATTCAAAATATCATAACAGGGCAAAAAATAAGCCGTGTATATATTGTATATACACGGCCAAACCCTACAAGGCTAGGCGGTCAACGGAGCATGACAAAACAGGATTTATCGGTCTCTCCGCGAATTAAAGCCGTTTTCCTCAATAACATCATTTTTAGT
>JAIRLK010000114.1 GCA_031259515.1 Treponema sp.
ATAAAAACGATGACAGATTACGGCCTTGTTATTCATAACATAGACGCTTCGCAGGAACAGCTTTGGTACGCGGATATGGAGCGGGCGATTCCCTCCCTGCTCGGCGCTACCTTTGACCGTGAGATGTACAGCAGGATAGACGCGCTGCTCAAGCGCCGCCGGGCGGGGCAATAGCGTCTATCGCCGTTTTCTTTAGCCGCCAGCGGCCGTCTACCCGCTCGAACTGCGAGGCGGAAAGCTGGAGTTGCCGGTCATCTTCCGAGGATGCTCTTACGGCGCCGGTTACCATGTTTACCTCGACAATCTTCCAGGCGGTCCCGTCGTAGGTGAATCTGACCCCTTCCTGGGGAATAAGTTTCCGCTGTTCGCTGTAAAAGTTATGCTCAAAGGCCAGGCAGCAGAGGAGCCGCCCGCAAACGCCGGAAATCTTTGAGGAGTTAAGGGACATATTCTGTTCCTTCGCCATTCTAATCGACACCGGCTTCAGTCTGTCCGATATGGCGTGACAGCAGTATGGGTTGCCGCATATCCCCAGCCCGCCCAGGACTCTGGCTTCATCCCGCACCCCTATTTGGCGGAGTTCAATCCGGGTTTTGAAGACGGCGACAAGGTCTTTAACCAGATCCCGAAAGTCGACGCGGTTTTCCGAGGTAAAGAAAAAGAGAAGTCTGGGATCATCCAGAAGATAATGAGCCGATACCAGCTTCATGTCCAGGGGATTTCTGGGGTCTGTCCGCCGGCGTTCCTCGATCTTTTTTTTGCAGATATTAAGGGCTTCATCTTCAAGTTTCTTATTGCTCTCGGCCCTCTCAATTTCCTCTTTGGCGGCAAGTCTTTCAATCCTGTTGATTTTTTTATCGGATTTTCCAGAGGAGGCAAAAGCGCCTTTAGGCCGGGCAGGGCCGGTAACCCGCGCCAGGTCTTTTCCGTAACGGGTAGGCACTATTACCCTGGTTCCACAGTGCAGGGGGCCGCCTTCGTAGATTGCCAGGAAAGTCTCGTTTGAATAAGGCAGCTTGAGTCTGTATATGGGAGTGTCCGCGGCAAGAGACGCCAAGTCCATTCCCGATTCGATAATATCTTCTTCCTCGATATTATCATTATCTTCCAGGGAACTAATATCCTCGTCCGCGTCTCCGGGTATAGCATCAAAATCATCCGTATCGGTCATCGTTTTTCCTTTTACCTCGTAACCATTCAGCCGCGGCGCGATTTGGAACAGCCGCTACTGTAATAAATTTACCAGAATGCCGGCGATCTCATCAATATGGGCGAGCAGTTCCAACTGGTTTGTCTGCCCCGCCATGATCCCTGCGGCCAGTTGTTCCAGTTTTCTGTCAACCACCTGCACCAGCGTAAACTTTTTGCGCCGCAACAGGCTGACACCGCTGGTCTTTTTTTCCAAAACATAACTGTTTTCCACCACATAGTGGATAAAGTTCCTCACCGCCTTCTTGTACCGCACAATCTCGTCGGGGAAAGGCCGGCCCTTTAGCTCGTCGCCGGAGCTGTGAACCTCGTCCAACAACGCCTGAAGCGTTTCCCCGGAAAACGGCAGGTTTTCCACAGCCCCCGCTTCCCGCGCTGACGCGCTGTCAAGGATATTGGCGAAGACCGGCTTCCGGGTTTCCCTTGTCTGGCCGCGTTCCTTTGCTTTCTTGGTCTCCGTGTGAATATGAGTGTAGGCGGCGGGATTAAAAATTAAATTCGCGTCCGGGGCGTCAACTTTTGCCATGCTCTTCGTCCGCGCCGGCAGGCGGCGGGAGCGCTTCCGCGGCAACTTTGTCCCCCAAAGAAGACTCCTCTGTGGACACGGCGGAAAGCGGAAAGGACAGCGGCAACACGGACGACGAAGGGGGCGGGGGCAACGAGTGGGATGAGGCAAAAGCCGCCGTTACGGATTTAACATCTTCTTTATCAAGATGTTCTCTCACAGCGCTGTCCCACTTATCATGGGTACTGCACACCGTAATCCTGCCGTGGATCAGGCAGCCTTCGTCGGCCTGAATGCGCCGGGTGATAATATCCCCCAGGACTATGCCGGTGGAAAGAACCACCAGATACTCGCCGGCCAAAACATTGCCGCAAATTACCCCGCCCACGGTTACCGCGCTCCCGCTGACATTGCCTTTCATCCTGGCCTGTTCACCCACAACGATCCGGCCCTTGACGTCGAGATCACCGCGAAGGTTGCCGTCTACCCTGGTAAAACCGGCGGAATCAACATCGCCGTTTACAGAGGTTCCCGGCCCTATCATAGTGTTGATTGAAAAATCGCCGCGTTTACCACCCTTCATGGTTTACCGGCTGCCACGGGAATTGCCGGAACGTATATTCAAATACTTATAGGGATCAACCACATCCGAGCCGACATGAATCTCGTAATGCAGATGGGGGCCTGTTGAAAGCCCGGTATTGCCTATGTAACCGATGACTTCACCCTGCTGGACGCGCTGCCCCTTTGTCGCCTTAAAAGACTGAAGATGCGCATACCGGGTATAGAAGCCGTGTTTATGTTTGATGATGATGTAGTAGCCAAAACCGCCAACCGAATCATATTCCATGGTAACGATCTGACCGTCGGCTGTGGCGACTATCGGGTCTCCCGAACGGTACGTGGATAGGTCTATCCCCCTATGGATATAATACTGGCCGGTAAAGGGATTAGGGTTTTCGCCAAAGTACATGGAAACATGGCCTATGCCGCCCTTAATGGGCCAGATGTTGGGAATTTCCGTAAGGAGGGCGCTTTGCGCCGCGAAAAGAGACCCGACTTCCTTGACCGGATCCGCCGCGGAAACCAGATAGTCTGTAAGATTACGAATATCATCCACCTCTTTTAGAGTACCTGTGGCAGTTTCCCGTATATCAAAAAAAGAAGACAGATCCCCGGAGGCGGCGGGATCCTTTTCGTTGACCAGCGGGGTATCCAGGCCGAGGCTGGAAAGAGTCTCGGACAAAGCCGCCTGGAAACCGCGTGTCTGACGCAAAAGCCGGGAAATTTCATCCCTAAGCTGGTCCAAACTGGCCTGGGTGTCTTTAAGACGGCTGTCTTTTAACGCCAGGGCGCTCCGGGCGCTGTTATAAGAATTACCATACCAAAAGAACGCCCCCATAATTCCTATAAGAATAAGCGCCGCGCAACAAAGAGAAGCCACACTGACATTGAAATTATAGACTTTCTTTTCAGAATGAGGAACTAAAACTATGGTGTACCGCCGCGTAACAGCCGCAGTTAAACTTTTAAGCAGAGAAACCCCCCTCAACACAACCGAAACAGACGGTTTTTTCCCCTCTTGCAAGAGATTGTTTTCAAATTGTCTGTACATGCGGATCAAAGACAATGATCTTCTCCGTACTTTATATAGTATCGTCAATGGACTTCACAACCTGAAGTATACACAACAATGGGCCGATTGTCAAACTGATTATTAGTTAGGAGGGAGAAGTGAGGGGGTTGCCGGTGTCTGGGGGCGAGAGGTACATCCTCCCTCCTCACTATTAAATGCGGCGGCAGCCCAATGGAGTCTGTCCCCAAATAAAAAGTAACGGTGGTGATCCACAAAGTATGATAAGGCGCGATTAGAGGTTCGGCAGAGGCCCGCCTTTGGTGGGCCCGGGGGGTTCCAACCCCCCCGGCGGGGGTTTGGGGGCAGCGCCC
>JAIRLK010000328.1 GCA_031259515.1 Treponema sp.
CGGCCCGCGAGAATAAGATCGTAAGATACGGGGCCAAGGCAGCTTCCCAGGAGAGCAGCCGTATGCCGGGATCTGAATTCCCCGCGGGATGCGCCGGAAAGATCCAGTACCCGGTCAAAACCGGCGGCAAACAAGGTTTTGCAGAGAGGAGGAGGAAGGGGAGCCGCGGTGACTGCCGTACATTCGGTTTTTTCGCCCAGTTCTTCCCAGGCAGAACGTAACCGCAGGGCCGTTTCTAGGGCGCTTTCGTCAAAACACCCAAAAATTCGCCTAACGTATCCCAGATCGGCGGAAAGACTGAAATTGTCCCAGTCCGCCTCAATCACCTGATCAAAATCCGGAACAACCTTAAAACAAACGGCAATCTTCATCGGCCCTAATCTGTCACCTAATCCGTTAAGAGAACGCCTTTGTTCAGTATCCGGTTTGGGTCCAATGCCTCTTTAAGCTTACGCAAAAGCGGATAGGAACTGCCGTGTTCCTCCGGCATCCAGCGGGTACGGTATTTGCCGGAACCGTGATGATGGGCGATGCTGCCCCCGCGTTTCAGGGTTTCTTCCATGATCACCGAGATAGCTTTCATGTAATCGGCGCGGACGGATTCGGCCCCGTTTTTCACGACAAATCCAAAGGTAAAGTAGATGTTGGTCCCCTGGACATAACTGTGAGAGGAATGTCCGCCGATAGCCACAAGATTCGGCATTTCCCGGGGCAGCCGTTCCCGCACCGCTTTGTAGATTTTGCCGATCTCCGACCAGGGAGCGGAGATCTCACAGGTATCTACCACCATGCCGCGCCTGTAGTAAACCGGTTCGTCCATCTGATAACAAACATCATTGCGGGTCTTTAACCAGGATTCAACGGGCTTTGTTCCCAGGTCGATGGCTTTGTAGCGTCCGGCAATTTCGGTAATCGCCTGCCCTATGGCGGCGGTGATGGAAACCGGACCCTCGGCGATGAACAGGAGGATGCTGTAATCCTCCGGGGCGGAACCGCCGAACAGGCGCTGAACTTCCTCGGCATCGTGGAGTCTCACCAGCGCGGGCCGGTAACCCTCCACCATTACTTCCCGAATAAGATCGAGCCCGGCGGACATCCCCTTGATAGCCCAGGAATGCATCCACCGTGTTTCGGGGGTATACCGGAATATCTTGACAGTAACCTCGGTGATAAACCCAAGCATCCCCTCGCTGCCGATAAAGAGATGCCGCAGATCCGGTCCTACCGAACGCCGGGGACTGTTTTTTATCCTGACAACCTCGCCGTCCGCAAGCACCGCCTCAAGGCCCACCAAAAGATCTTCGATACCCCCGTACAGGGTGGAAAACTGGCCGATGCTCCGGGTGGCGACAAGCCCGCCCAGATGGGCCAAAGGCAGGGACTGGGGAAAATGGCCGGCGGTAACCCCCGCTCGTTCAGATAGTTCTCCAGATATTCCAGCGGGGTTCCGCATTTGGCGGTGACCATCATATCCTGTTCATTGAGGGATAGGATCCCGTTCATTTCGGAACCGTCCAGGATAAGCCCGCCATCCTCGGGTTCGATACTCTGGGTGACACTGGAGCCGCCGGTACGGGGGACCGTATCGATCCGGTTTTTATTGAGGAAGGCAAGGGCCCCGGATACTTCCTCCGTACCGCGGGGTTTTACCACGCAGACCGCCTTGGGAACCCAGTCCTTGCCGTCGAAGCGCTCGTATTGCCTGAAACCGATGTAGTCCACCGACGCCTTTTTGATTATCTCCGGGGCGGTCTGAACCCGATCCTCGCCGAGCAGGGCCTGTAATCCGCTGATGATTTCCTGTTTGTCCATTATGCGTATACTTCCTTTCTGTACATAGAGCGTGATGCCACCACATCCACACCGGTATCGCAGATGTTTTTTGCTATAATATCGCCGCACCGCAGGGGGGCGTTTAATTTCATTTTATAAAGAACCTCAAGGCAGTCCCTGATCCGGGCTTTAGGGATCTCCCCGGCGCTTATTACCGGCAGCCGCGGCAGGATCCCCCCGTTAATCGCCACCGTGGTGGTAAGCATCCGCGTTGGCTCCCGATACTCGTGTATGCCGTGCTTTTCGCCCCGGGGGCACTCATTCCCGCTAACGGTGATTTTCCCGTCGTTTTCGGTAACCGTCAGACGGCAGCTATTGGGGCAGACTATACAGATAAATTCCCGCGTTATGAATACCTGCCGCGTGACTATTTTTTTTATTGCCGTCATCTTCTTATTCATTTTATACTGCCTCCTGCCGCACTTCAACCAAAAGAGGGCCTTTAGCCTCGGTCTCGAAACTGAGCATCTCCGGGGGCGCAAGATGGCGGCACCGCTTTTTCAGCCGGATGCTGCCTTCCGTGGAGCAAACCAGATCCGCCGCCGCCGCCGTTTTTTTTACCCGCAGGAAAAAAGCGGTCTTCCCGGCGGCATCCTCCCGGCGTATCCGCTGGGGTACCACAAAGCTGACGTTCTCCCCGGCCTCCACCGGATCCCAGCCGGGGGCGGAAAGTTCCCCCCGCAGAAACGCCGCAGCGCCCCGAGCGGCGGCCTCCCCGGACTGGGACACATAGTCCACCAGGTCGAAGACCGCCGCCACATTTCCCGCGGCAAAGATCCCCGGCACACTGGTCATAAAGGCAGAATCCAGTACCGGCCCCCTGGTCCGGGGATCAATCTCTATCCCCGCTTTGACGGACAACTCGTTCTCCGGGATCAGCCCCACCGCCAATACCAGGAGATCGCAGGGGATCACCGTTTCCGTGCCGGGAATGGGCTTACGATCCGGTCCTACCTTGACGGTAGTAACCGATTCCAGGCGGTCCCGGCCCCGGACCCAGCTAACGGTCGTGGAAAGGTGCAGGGGGATACCGAAATCGTCCAGGCACTGCACGATATTCCGGGTTAGACCGCCGGGGCTGTCCATCACCTCGTACACGCCCTTGACTTTAATACCCTCCAGGGTCATGCGGCGGGCCATGATGAGTCCTATGTCCCCGGACCCGAGGATCACCGCGGTCCGCCCGGGCAGGCAGCCTTCCATGTTGATGTAGCGCTGCACCGTCCCGGCTGTAAGCACCCCCGCGGGCCGGTCCCCATAGATCAGCACCTGGGCGGCGGTACGCTCCCGGCAACCCATAGCCAGGATGATGGCCCCGCACTCAATGTCGAGTATCCCGTCCCGCCTGTTGCACGCGAAGATCCGCCGGTCCGGCCCGATCTCCAGAACCATGGTTTCGGTGAGTACCTCAATGTCTGACGCTTCCACCTGATCGATAAAAGCCTGGGCGTACTGACTGCCCGAAAGCCGGCGGCCGAAACGGTGTATCCCAAAGCCGTCGTGGATGCACTGCTGCAGGATGCCCCCCAGCTCAGCGTCCCGTTCCAGGAGGAGCACCTTCCCCGCACCCAGACGTCCGGCCTCCAGGGCCGCCGCCAGTCCCGCCGGCCCTGCGCCGATCACGGCGACATTGGTTTTCGTTTTTTTCATACGGCCTCCCCCCCGCAGGCTTCGGGCCGGTTATCCGCCACCAGTATGTTCGTCCCCTCCCCCCGGAGGGTTACGGCCGCCAGGTCTATCCCCAGCTCCCGTGCCAATAGTTCCACGACCCGGCACTGGCAGAAGCCCCCCTGACAGCGGCCCATACCGGCCCTGGTCCGGCGCTTTACCGCGTCCACCGATGCCGGGGGAATGGGGGACCGCAGGGCCGCGAGAATTTCCCCTTCGGTAACACTCTCGCAGCGGCAGATGACCCTGCCGTAGGCCGGTTCCCGGAGGATAAGCCCGTCCTGCTCTTCCCGGCTTAGATGGCGGAATTCTTTTTCCCGTTCCCGGATAGGGTTGAAACCGGGATCCCGTTCCAGGGGGAAGCCGTCCTTTGCCGCGGCTTCAGCAAAGATACCTTCAACCATTTCGGCAATGGCCGGCGCCGCTGCCAGCCCCGGCGACTGGATGCCCCCTACATTGATAAACCCCCGGGTAACCGGGGAAAGCTCAATAAAGAAATCTTCTTTGTAGTCCGCCGGCCGGTTCCCGGTAAAAAACCGGATAATGTCTCCGTTGCCAATGCCGTAATTTTCCCCCAGGGACATGGCGTATGCCAGATCCCCCGGTGTGGAACTTAAGTCTTCCTTGTCGGGAACCTCTGTGGCCGAAGGCCCCATCAGGATATTCCACTCCGGGGTACGGCACATGCCTCCGCCCTTGGACTCGGTGTTTCCTTTTTTTTGAGCGCTCCC
>JAIRLK010000341.1 GCA_031259515.1 Treponema sp.
TGAAAAACAAACTGATGGATATGGAGGATAAGCTGTTATTACGGAAACGTGCGGTAATAGAATCAGTCAATGATTTTCTGAAGAATATCTGCCAAGTGGAACATACCCGGCACCGGAGCTTGGCCAATTTTCTGGTGAATCTGTTTGGGGCCCTGTCAGCCTACAGTTTCTTGCCGCATAAACCCTCTATTTGTGG
This sequence comes from Treponema sp., assembly GCA_031259515.1. Taxonomy (GTDB): domain Bacteria; phylum Spirochaetota; class Spirochaetia; order Treponematales; family Breznakiellaceae; genus JAIRLK01. Next base: position 197 of record JAIRLK010000341.1, read on the forward strand.
TGTCCATAATAACCTGATGTTACCGGTGCTTGCCTAATATTGCTGTCGAACTCACGTTAAATGTAAAATTGCTGGCCTCACTCGGTATGTTGATGCAGAGCATTCTTAAACCTGCCGGCTTGCGGCCTAACATGCGTGCGCCCTTATGCCAGGCCCTTGAGTTTGCTCAAAAACAACAGGGGCTTTGCTTCGCCTATGGCCTTTAGGCGTTCATAGGCTCCTTTCGTTTCCGTGGCGGCGCCGGAAAGAACAAACTCTGTCTTGCGCCGCAGGTACCAAAGGTAGTGCTTCCCCAGGATTCTCAGGTTCTTCCGGGTAGATTCGGATTTATAGAGCTTCTGCTCCAGGTAGGTTTCCAAGGCGATATGGTTGTCCATACCGGTCAGCCAATACAGGTCCGTATCGCCTAAAAACAAAACCAGCCGCTTAAAACCTTCCGCCATGCAGTCGTCATGCCTGAAACCGTCAAAGACCAGGTTCATTCTTCCCAGGCTAAGATCGTATCCCAGCAGTCTAAGGTTCTTGCGAAGTTCTATCAGATTGGCCCGTACTTCAATGACACGGTCCCGGCTGCTCCCGGCGTTTTGCAGTTCCCGCCGCATGTTCTGTATCTGCATCTGGTACTGGGACATTTCGCCGATCCGGCTGATGAACAGGTTGGTTTCGGATAACAGTTTCCAAACATCGCCAAAATGATCAGAGATGAGTTCCGGTATTTTCATAGCGATAGTATAAATTACTACTAAAGCGGCATTTTGGCTATTCCTCCGGTAAAGTTCTATGATAAAATTATCTTCCGTAGTAACGTGCGAGCCGCACGTTCTCAAAACACACTAGGGAAAATTCACCAAAGATGATGATCCCTGTAAGGAGTACGATATGGGGACGGTTTATGCGGAAATCACCCTGAAAAACTCAGGCGATATAATTAAAGCCCGTGATGGGATTATCCCGGAGAAAGAAGTCCGCCGGACTTTCGTACGGGCCCTGGTTGATACCGGCGCGGGGACGCTGGTCATCAACGAAGCGGTACGGCGGCAGTTGGGGCTTGAGATACGGGGGCTACGGAGCGCCGAACTCGCGGACGGCGCGAAGCAGATCTGCCGGGTAACGGAGCCGGTGGAAATTCAGTGGAAGGACCGGGATACAACCTGCCGGGCCCTGGTACTGCCCGACGCGGGGGATGTCCTTTTGGGCGCGATTCCCCTGGAGGATATGGATTTGATCATCGATCCGGCGCGGCGGGAATTGACAGGCGCCCACGGCGATGAAGTTGTGTGTCTGGTTAAATGATGATGAGCCATATAAGGAGTACGATATGGGAACGGTTTATGCGGAAATCACCCTGAAAAACGCTACCGACGCGAATAATGCCCAGAGAGGGATTATCCCGGAGAAAGAAGTCCGCCGGACTTTCGTACGGGCCCTGGTTGATACCGGTGCGGGGACGCTGATCATCAACGAAGCAGTACGGCGGCAACTGGGGCTTGAGATACGGGGGCTGCGGAGCGCCGAACTCGCGGACGGCGCGAAGCAGATCTACCGGGTAACGGAGCCGGTGGAAATTCAGTGGAAGGACCGGGACACAACCTGCCGGGCCCTGGTACTGCCCGACGCGGGGATGTCCTTTTGGGCGCGATTCCCCTGGAGGATATGGATTTGATCATCGAGCCGGGGCGGCGGGAATTGACAGGCGCCCACGGCGATGAAGTTGTGTGTCTGGTTAAATGATGATGAGCCATGAGGGGACAACATTCGGTTTTAGTGGTGGACGATGAGGTAAAGATCCTCCGTCTGGTAAAATCCTACCTGGAGATAAACGGATATACCGCCTTATGCGCCGAAACCGCCGGGGAGGGCATGGCGCTTTTTGAGCGAAACCAGGTTTCCCTGATTCTTTTGGACGTGATGCTCCCGGATTTTTCCGGCGAAGAATTCTGTAAAAAAGTCCGACGCACGTCGGATGTTCCCATCATCATGATCACCGCCAAGGTTGATGAAGAAAGCATAATCCGGGGTCTTGCCATTGGAGCGGACGACTATGTATGCAAGCCCTTTAGCCCGCGGCAGCTTATGGCCCGGGTCGCGGCGGCCCTGCGGCGGCGGGGGGGCGGGGAAAAAACCGGCGGCATCCTTTCCTGCGGCGATTTAACGGTAGACACGGAAAAACGCATCCTGAGCCGAAATGGGGAAGAGGTCCCCCTGACCCGGGACGAATACAAGATTCTTGCCCTCCTTATGTCCCGGCAGGCAAAAATCTTTACCCGGGAAGAGATTCTGGAAGCCATCAAAGGGGACGATTACGAGGGTTTTGACCGCTCCGTGGACAGCCACATAAAGCGGCTGCGGGCTAAGATAGGGGACGACTCCCGGCCCCCCCGGTATATCCTCACCGTCTACGGCATGGGATACCGGATGGGGGGCGGCTCATGACCATCAGCCTGAAAAACCGTCTGGCCCTCACCTACGCCCTCTTCATCAGCCTTGCCCTGGGGGTATTAACCCTCATCATCAATAGTTTTACCGGACGTATCTTTAACGCCCTTATCACGGACAATATCGTCAAAAAAAGCGAAGAAATCGTCAGGGATATTGGAGACCGGTACAACCCCCTCATGCGCGAGTTTGACGCCTTTTCCATAGAAGCGATGGGTATGTCCTTTGTCCATGAGGGGTATATCGTAACCGTTGAGGATGAGGAGGGGAACCTTGTTTGGGATGCCCGTTCCTGCGACATGCGGCAGTGTATGGAGGTGATAAACGACATAACCGGACGCATGGAAGGCCGTTTCCGGCTGAACGGCGGGCTGCGACAAGAGCGATACCCGGTCCGGTATTCAGGCAGAACCATAGGAACCGTAACCATCGAAACCTATGGCCCCTTTTTCTACAGCGAAACGGAGACAAAATTTTTATCGTCTATAAATAGGCTCCTCCTTATCGCGGGGATTATACTGACCCTTATCAGCGTTGGCGTCTCCATAGCCCTTTCCCGGGCCATAGCCAGACCGGTCAAAAAGGCGGAAGAGGCGGCCCGGCAAATAGCCCGCGTCCATGCGCCGTGGACCAGGGTTTCAGGCGGAGCGAAGGCGGATCAGCCGGTCATCAGAATACCCGAAGGGTATAAAACACGGGAACTGGCGGAACTTTCCCGGTCACTCAACCTCCTAGCGGCGGAACTGGAAGAAGCGGAGGGCCGCCAAAAGCGGCTTACTTCCGACATAGCCCATGAACTGCGAACCCCTCTCACTTGTTTGCGGGGGGACATTGAGGCCATGCTGGACGGGGTCTATCATCCGGACAGAGAACATCTGGAAAGCTGCCATGAGGAAATCCTGCGCCTTACCGGTCTGGTGGAGGACTTGAATACCCTGGCTAATCTTGAATGGGAAGCCGACACTCCCTACGGGATGTCAACAAACCTGAATAAGAGCGGCTTTGATCTGGCAAAATTACTGCGCACAACGGCGGAACAATTCAGGGCCGCCGCACACGAAAAGGGCATAGAAATAACCTTGAACCTCATGGAAAGTCCCATCACCGCCGACTACGACCAGCTTAAGCAGGTATTCATTAACCTGTTATCCAACGCGATAAAATATACCGACCGGGGCGGCATAACCATCACCATAACGGAAGGATCGGGAAGCCGCAGCGCAGGACAGGGCTGGCGGAGCGCTCAGGCGGCGGCCCCTGTCCATTGGGAAGTTACCATTACCGATACCGGCATAGGCATACCGGAACGCGATCTTCCCCACATCTTTGAACGCCTGTACCGCTCGGATAAATCCCGCAGCCGCGGTACCGGCGGCGCCGGGATCGGCCTTACCATAGCCGCCGCCATCGTCCACGCCCACGGCGGAACCATCAGCGCCGAAAACCGCCGTGAAGAACCCGCATCGGGAACCGTGTTCCGGGTAACGCTATAGTACACGCCATGCTGCCCGGCTCCCCTCCAATTTGCTGGGGAATAATCCGCCACTTTGCAAATCACACCATCTACTTGTACCTTGACAAATTGCCGTTTTCATACTGGACAGAATCTTTTCAATCTGATATAGTCTTGGTCATTAGTTAGCGTTCTGTAAACGATGGTTCCCATGGACGCGGTTAGAACCTTAGGGATGCCTGCGAGGAGGTCAGTTGGCGGATAAGGATTTAAGGATCAATGAGCAAATTCGGGTACGGGAAGTCCGTCTTATTCGGGATGAAGGCGAACAGCGGGTGATAGCAACCTCTGAAGCCCTTGGATTAGCCCGGGAACAGGGTCTTGATTTAGTAGAAGTTGCTCCTCAGGCTGTACCGCCGGTAGTCAAGATAATGAACTACGGCAAGTACAAATTTGAAAATGAAAAAAAAGTCCGGGATTCCAAAAAGAAGCAAAAACTGTTTAAATTGAAGGAAATTCGGATGCAGCCCAAGATCGATGAACATGATCTGGATTTTAAATCAAAACATGTTCGGGAATTCCTTGCCGAAGGTAACAAGGTCAAGGTAACGGTCCGTTTCCGCGGACGGGAACTTGCCCATACGGAACTTGGGCTTGATGTCTTAAAGGATGTCTTGCAGCGTATTGAAGGGGAATATGTGCTGGACAAGGCCCCGACTATGGAAGGCCGGTTTATGTCCATGTTTTTAAGCCCCAAGTCTAAGAAATAGAGGATTAACATGCCTAAGATGAAGACTAAAAAAAGCGCCGCCAAGCGCTATTCATTCACCGGGACGGGGAAGGTCAAGTATAAGAAACAGAACCTTCGCCATATTCTCACGAAGAAGTCCGCAAAACGGAAGCGTAATCTGCGCCACGCTGGTATACTGTCCGCTGATAACGTCGCGGTCATCAAGAAACAGCTATTACCCTACGGCTAAATAGGGCCGTAAATACACAGGAGTTTTTCATGTCAAGAGCAGTAGACGGTTTAAAACGGAAGAATCATCGCAAGAAAATATTAAAGCAGGCCAAAGGTTATTGGGGTCGCCGGCACTCGAATTATAAGACCGCTAAAGACGCGGTTACCAAGGGGCTTTTCTATGCCTACCGGGACCGGAGGGACAGAAAAGGCGATTTCCGGCGTCTGTGGATCATCAGGATCAACGCGGCCTGCCGGGCGGAAGACATTTCTTATTCCCGGTTCATTGCCGGCATGGTTAAGGCGGGGATAATCATAAACCGTAAAGCCCTGGCTTCTCTGGCGGTAGAAGATATTCAGGCTTTTAAAGCGGTAGTTTCCCGGGTAAAAGCGGCATTGGAGGCATAAACCCATGGTAAGCCTTGAACAAGTCAAATTACTGGAATCTAAAGTTATCAAGGCTCTGGAATATATCGATCAGGTAACCGAAGAGAATACCCGTTTACGAGAAAAACTGGAACTCAATCAAAAACGGATTGACGGGCTTGAGATAGTAGTACAGCGTTTTAAAGAGGAGCAAAACCGGATTGAGGAAGGGATCGTTTCCGCCCTTAATCGGCTCAGCCGGTTTGAGGCCGATATAGAAAAAAGCCTTGCCCCGGAAAAATTCCGGGAAGATTCCGCCCATGATCAAGCGGTGCGGACAGATGCGAAGGAGCTGCCGAACACGCATAAGAGGAAAGGGGATGGGGATAAAGCCGCCGAAGAAGCTGTGGAAACAGCGGAAGGAAAACCGGGCGATGAGTCAATGCTTGAGCCGGCGGCCGATGATTTATCCGGAAACGAAGAAACATCCGATGAAGCGCTGAGTCCGGGGGAACTGGATATTTTTTAAGGAGTCCGTGTGCCGACCAGCAGCCTCCGTATTGACATACTAGGTACGTCTTTTTCTATCAGTGCCGATGAAGACCCTGGGTATCTTGAAAATCTCCTTGCCCGCTATTATATATGTGTAGAAAATACCCGGAAAATTACCGGGCTTTCGGACCCCCTAAAACTCGCTATCATGACCGGATTCCTGCTCTGCGAGGATGTTCAAAAACGTATAGCCAATGCGGAGCCGCAGGAGCGCCGCATTGACGAATCTCAAGAATTGGAACAGATTTTCCTGAATATTAATACCCGAATAGACAAAATTTTAGATACCATTGAACTAAATCCCCCGCCCGGCTGATACGGCGGTTATACGTAATGCGGGCATGGTCCCGCATCAGGTTCCAGTTAACCGGGAGTTTGTATGCGTCATATCATAAAATTGATAAACCAGATAAAAACCTACGCCTGGGGTTCTCCCCAATGGATACCCTGCTTAACAGGCCGGAAAAACGGCTCAGGAGAACCCTGGGCGGAATTGTGGATGGGTGCCCATCCACAGGGGCCTTCCGCCCTGGACATTCCGGGAGAACAGCCCCTGCTTTCGGATTTCATCGCTAAATATCCTGATTTATGCCTGGGAGAAACGGTCAGCCGGGAATTCGGCGCCCTCCCCTTTCTGCTCAAGTTTTTGGCTGCGGCCAAACCCCTGTCTGTCCAGGCTCATCCGAACTTGAACCAGGCGCGGGAGGGCTTTGAGCGGGAAAACAAAGCCGGTCTGGCCCTGGGGGATCCCGCCCGCAACTACAAAGACCCCAATCACAAACCCGAAATTCTCTGCGCCCTGAGTCCGTTCCGGGCCATGTGCGGCTTTCGGGAGCCGGAGGTCATACGCACTCTGCTGAAAACCTTTTCCCAGGCGGCCATGACGCGGAAGGGAACGGCCCTCAGCGCCGGTTTTGCCCGGCTTGGAGAAGCCCTCAAAACAGGGGAAGAGGCGCTCCGGCCCTTCCTGACGGCCCTCTTCGAGCTTCCCGGAGAATTCCGGCGGGAATTAACCGCCTGCGCCTTGGAACAAGAACCGGCTCTGAAACAGGCCGCTCCCCAGCATACGGAAATTTGGCAAACCGCCGCCTATTTTGCCCGGCTGTATCCGGGAGACCCGGCGGTGATCGCCCCGCTTTACCTCAATCTTGTTAACCTGGTTCCCGGAGAGGCGATCTACCTCCCCGCTGGGATACTCCACGCCTACATTGAAGGGCTGGGGGTGGAACTAATGGCCAATTCTGATAACGTGCTTAGGGGAGGGCTTACCCCAAAGCATGTGGACATGGAGGAGTTGGTCCGCATCCTGAAATTCCGGCCCTTTTTCCCCGCTGTTTTGCGGCCGTGCAAACCGATCCCTCATGTCTATACCTACCCCACAGACTGCCGGGAATTCTCTCTTTCGGTGATTCGGGGAAAAGGAGAAGCCCTTTCCTTCCCCATATCCGGGCCGGCTATCGCCGTTGTAACCGAAGGCAGGGCGGTCTTTTCATGCGGCGACGGGACAAGCAGGCCCGCTGAGACGCTCATCCTTGAGCAGGGGGAAAGCGCCTTCATCACCTTCCTGAAAGAAGGCGTATCCCTTACCTGCTCCGGCTCCTTTGCGCTTTACGCCGCCGGGTTAGGCGACGCGCCGGCCACTTCATGAAGATCCTCGTGGACGCCGACTCCTGCCCGAAACCGGCCCGGTATCTGATACTCCGGGCCGCCGCAAGGACCGCCCTAACCGCTGTTTTTGCCGCGAACCGGCCCATCCCGGGAATTACCGGTCCCGGCGTTGTGATGGAAGTCTGCCCCGCCGGTGAAGGGGCGGCGGACGACCGGATCGCGGAACTCGCATTGCCCGGCGACCTGGTGGTAACCCGGGACATTCCCCTAGCATCCCGGCTGGTGGAAACCGCAATCCCGGTGATAGACGACCGGGGCCAGGTGTATACCAAAGAGAATATCAGGGAAAAGCTGTCGCTTCGGGATTTCAAGGTAGGATTGGCGGATAACGGGCTCGGCGTGGAACGGATCGCCTCTTATGGAAAGCGGGAACTCAAAAATTTCGCGGATACCCTGGACCGCCTGCTGGTCAGGCTAATTCGGACAGAGAAAGAAAAATTCCTTAGGACTCGCTAATCAACAGAAAATCGAATAGCGAACTTCTGTATTCGGAAATTTTACAGTACCAAAATTTTTTCAGGTAATTTGGGCGCATTTCCGGCGCTTTGCGCCGGAAAGATATTCACCTAACCGCGGCAAGAGTATGGCGAGTTATACGGCGCCGATTACAGCCATGCCCGGACTTTTTCCAGCGCCGCTTCAACCTTTTTTTTGCTTTCAACACTGAGAGCCGTAAAGGGCTTGCGGCACGGTCCCAGGTCAATTCCCAGAAGGCTCATACTGTATTTGGCGCCGGGGAATATGCCAACTTCCACTATAACCTCAACAAAATCATTAAGCTGGTGCTGCAATTCCAGGACTTTTTGAACATCCCCTTTGCGGAATTCCTCCCGGATTTGCCTAAAGAGTTTGGGGAAAATATTTACCATGGTTCCAATGATGGCATCGGCTCCCATGGAAAGACCGCAGCACCAAATTTCATCATAGCCGTTAAATATGATCTTATCGGGAAAAAACCGGCGTATCCTTTCCATATCAGAAAGATTTATTGAGGTGTGTTTAATACCGATGATCCGCGGGTCCCGTAAAAAGGCATTCTTTTGTGAAAAAGTAATTCCCGTAAACTGCGGAATGTTATAAACAATAACCCCGATGTCCACCGCGTTTACCACATCCGTATAGTAACCCTCAATTTCCCCAATGGCGTAATGATAATAAATGGGAGGAATCAGTGAGGCCGCGGCGGCGCCGTGTTTCTTTGCGTGGGCCGAAAGATCGATGGCAGTACGGGTACTTAAAGCACCGGTATGTACAATAAAAGGCGCTTTGTTCCCAACCTCATCCGCAACAATCTCAATTATTTTTTTCCGTTCCTCCGGTTCCAGGAGGAGGCCTTCGCCGGAAGATCCGCAGCAGTAGAAACCTTCCACCCCCTGTTTCAATTCATAACGGATAAGAATACGGAGTTTTTCCATATCCGGATCCCCTTCCGCGTTGAATGGGGTAAAAAGCGCCGAATAAATACCGGTTTTGTTAAGGGCTACCATGCCGTCCATCCTCCATCAATGATCAAATTGGAACCAGTCATATAAGCGGAAGCGTCGGAAGCAAGAAAGATCATGGCTCCGTTAAATTCATCGGCCCTGGCCATCCGGCCTATGGGC
>JAIRLK010000373.1 GCA_031259515.1 Treponema sp.
TTAAGATATATAGGCCAAACGAAGAATTTCCTAAAGGCCCTTTTTTAAACACCGATATTTATAATGGAACTGAATGAGACCATGTGCCCGTCGGGCCTCCTTGGTTTTGTTCAGATAAAGAACAAAACCGTATAAAAGCGGCGGCGTATTCGAAATGGTAATTTCGGAAACGCTAGTTCTCCCTCACCCTTCCGGATACGAATGGGTCGGGGGGTTAATGGCACAAATTTTAAAATGAGATTTTTCCAAAGGAAAAATCTCCCGGCATGGATGCCACGGCGCCAAACACTGTATAGGGCAGCGGCGCGCCGGAAATGCCAAAGGAGTGAAGATTATGATTATTAATCACAACTTAAGCGCGATGTTTGCTGACAGGTCCCTCAAGGTTACCCAGACGTCTGTGGACAAGAACATGGAGAAACTGTCGAGCGGCTTGCGCATCAACCGGGCCGGTGATGATGCTTCGGGACTTGCTGTCTCTGAGAAGATGCGGAGTCAGATCCGCGGCTTGAATCAGGCGTCACAGAACGCACAGAATGGTATTTCATTCATTCAGACTGCGGAAGGTTATATTGAGGAATCCGAAGATATTGTTCAGCGCCTGCGTGAACTGGCGGTTCAGTCTGCGAACGGTATTTATACCGCAGAAGACCGGATGTATATCCAGATCGAAGTTTCGGCTTTGATTGACGAGATTGATCGGATTGCTTCCACCGCTCAGTTCAACGGGATGAACCTTCTAACTGGAAGGTTTGGCCGGCCTGTTGGCGAAAACCAGGTAACCGCTTCTATGTGGCTCCATATCGGCGCTAACATGGATCAGCGGGAACAGGTGTTTATCGGTACCATGACTGCCAAGGGCATCGGGGTCCGCAGCATTGGTGACGATTCCATTCTTTCGTTGTCCGAAGTGGACAGCGCCAACCGTGCCATTGGAACCCTTGATGAAGCGCTTAAGCGGCTCAACAAGCAACGATCCGATTTGGGCGCCTACCAGAACCGGCTGGAACATGCAATCCGCGGCATTGACGTTGGGGCCGAAAATCTGCAAGCCTCTGAATCCCGTATACGGGACACCAACATGGCGAATGAGATGGTTGCGTTTACCAAGAACCAGATTCTCAGCCAGACGGGTAACGCGATGTTGGCCCAGGCCAATCAGAGAGGCCAGGCGGTCCTCCAGCTCCTTCAATAGATGGTGAGCGATTTAGTCGGGAATTTATGAGGTAAAAGCCTTAAGAACTCCCGGCTAAGTTCGGCTAATCATTTGAACGTACCGGGAAGACGCCGTTCCGGCTTAAGGCATTTTAGCTTGAGTCGGAACGGTTTTTTTTTAGTTATCCCATCCCTCCGGGTACAGGATGATCCGCGCCGGTCCCCCAGGGAGAAGGCGGCGGCAGAGGTCCTGGATTTCCGCCGGGGTAATTGCGGCGTACAGGCCGGGACGCTTATCCAACTGGTTGAGCGGCAGGTTCAGGGTAACCGCAAGGTTTCCGTAGTTCCGGGCTATGTAGGAGTTGTTCTGCATGGATACTTCCCAGCTCTTCTTCAGGGCTTCCGCCGCCTTTGTGAAGGTTTCGGTGTCGATGGTCCCTTCGGCGATACGCTCAAGCTGCCGGATGATGGCCTCGCTCAATTCCACCGCCCGGCGAGGATCGCAGGCGAAATAGTTGCTCATCGTCAACTCTCCGTCAGGGGGCGGCAGGGAAGAGAGGGACGCGCCGGCGGAAATGCTGTAGACCCCGCCAAGTTTTTCCCGTATCTCTTCGGTCAGGATGATGTCCAGGTATTCGGTTAAAACCAGGGCCGCCGCTCGTTGCCGTTCATCGTACGTTTCGTTTAGGAACCAGCCCATGAATACCAGGCTCTTCTCTTCTTTTCCCTTGTAAATGACCCTTTCGGTTTTTCCCGGACGCAGGATCCCCGGATCCGTCCAGGTATTCATGCTTGCCTCCGTGCGGGGAATGGCGGCAAGATAAGTTTCCGCATAGCCCCGAACAGCGGAGATGTCCAGGTTGCCGGTGAAAACGAAAGTGTAGTCCTGGGGACCAAGACCCCGGCGTACAAAGTCCAGCGCCGCCTGGGGATGTACCTTCTCCAGGTCCGCAAGTTCCAAGGGCCTGCTAAAGCGGTTGTTCCCGGAAGTAACCCGGCTTATTTCATCGCTAAAGACAGTCTCGGGATTTTCGTTCTTTTGAGCCAAGGTGGTCCGGTACTGGTCCAGCATGGCCGCCGCCGCGCTGGAATCAAGCCGGGGCTGGGTAAAGCCGAGGTAGAGGAGTTCAAACAAGGTCTTAAGGTCCCCGGAAGCGGCGTAGCCTTCAAGACCCCGGTGAAACAGGGTGGTCCAGTAGGCGATGGAAACCTGCTTGTCCGCCAACTTTTGCAGGAGTTCTGTCCGCGAATAGGGCCCCATGCCGGAAGCGTTCAGCATTTCCGCCGCGAGATTTACGGAAACTTCCTCCGATTCCGGCGCGCCGGTAACGCCTCCCCGGGCTATGGCGTAAAGGATAATTTCGTTGTTCTTGTTGCGTGTTTCTTTCAGGATCACCTTGGCGCCGTTGCTCAGTTCCCAAAGGAGGGCGCCGGTTTCGGCATCCAAGCTTTCATTGATGATGCGTCCCGCTTCGGGCTCCTGGTCCAACAACTTATCGCTGACCGGGGTCTCTTTGGGCCGGGGTATGCGCTCCTTCCGGCTTGCCGCGAGTATGGCCTGAATCTCCGCCGCGTCCGGGAGATTGTCCGCCTCGGCTTCGGGGGCGATCAGGAACAGGGTGATGTCGTTGAAGGCAAAGTAATTTTTTGCCGCCGTCCTTATTTCCTTGGCGCTTATGCCTGGGAGCATCCTGGTAATCGCGTCCAGTTCCCATTCAATGTCCGCTGCGTTTTGATTCTGCAAAAAGTGAGAGACAAAGGAAAACGCAAAGAGGTTTGACTGCCGCCGGTCTTTTTCCGTAGCCAGCTGCATGAAGTTTGAAATAAGACTGCGCTTTGCCCGGTCAATTTCCCCGGCGGTAAATCCATAGCGGCTTATGGACTCCTTTTCCCGCAGAATCGCTTGCAGGGTTTCGCGGACCGCGCCGGACTTGGCAACGGCCGACAGCGCGTAGAAGCGGGATTCCAGCCCAAACCGGTGCTCCCAAACTCCCGCAGCGACATAGGGGGTTTCCGGCTTGGAAGCGGCCTCTTCTATCCTCATGGAGATGATCTGGTCTATAAGGGCGTCGATAAGGCCCTGGCGGTAGGAGGCCAAGTCTCCCCTCAGCGGCTGGGGCGCCTCCCGGTAATAGAGGTCGAACCGGGGATAGGGGTATTCGGGATCGGTAACGATCTCTATTCTCAGGCTGTCCTTTTCCGGTTTGGGAAGTTCATAGACCGGACGGTTAAGGGGAGAAGATGGAGGAGGGGCGGTAAAATGAGCGGCCAGTTCCGCCTCCAAAGCGGCCCCGTCAAAGTCCCCCACCAGGATGACCGCCATGTTATCGGTCCGGTACCAGGTTTTGTAGAAATTTTCCAGCCGGGACGCCGGGGCGTTCTGGATGATTTCCGGCAATCCTATGGGGAGCCGGTTCGCGTAGGGCGACCCCCGGAACAGGATGGGCAGTATCTTTTGCATGACCCGTTCACCGGCCCCAAGCCTGGCGCGGTATTCTTCCATGATGACCGCCCGTTCGTCGTCAACATCCTCCGGCTTAAAGGTAACGGCGTAAGACCAGTCGTCAAGCACCGCCAGGGCTTTTGCGGGGATACGCTTGATCCCGTCTTCCCCGGTTTCTACCGGCGCTTCAATACCATAGATGGTCTCGTTGAAGGAAGTATAGGCGTTTACATCGGCGCCAAAACGCATTCCCAGGGAACGGAGGTAGTCGATCATCTCCTGTTCGGGGAAACGCCTGGTCCCGTTAAAGGCCATGTGTTCCGTAAAATGGGCAAGCCCCTGTTCCTCCTCGGTTTCCAGCACCGAACCGGCGTTCACCGCCAGGGTCAGGAAGGCCCGGTTTTCAGGCCGGGGGTTTTCCAGGATATAGTACTGCAACCCGTTGGGCAGCGTTCCCGTCCGGGCCTTCGCCATAAACGGGACCGGATCGGAGGCTTGTCCCAACCCGCCGTAAAGATTGGCCTTACCGGACACGCCGCCGGTATTGCCCGCCGAGGCGCAGGCGGCGAAACCAAAAGTCCCGCATACCAGGCAGGCAATCAGAAAACAACCGGCGATCAGGAACAACCGGTCTCGTATAAGCGGATGGGCGTTTTGCCGTGTCCGGGAAAACTGGAGTAAATATGGTGCGTTTATCATAGGGTAAAGTATACTTCTTTAGCGGGGTTTACACCAATAGGGAGAGGCGCGCCGGCAGCCCTTACCCTCAAGGATGAAGGCTTCCTAAAAGGTTGAAGAAATAGAGAAACTTTAAGCCGCGCAAACTGCGGGACAGATTCCGGCGTGTAGATTTGCTGGTAAGAAATGGTTACAATAACGGTATGAAATCTCTGCGGGTAATCATGATTGGCGATGTGGTGGGTGTTCCTGGTCTGGATACCCTGGATAGCCTGTTGCCCCAGCTTATCCGGGAATATTCT
>JAIRLK010000149.1 GCA_031259515.1 Treponema sp.
CAGCGCTACCAGGACCTTTGGCATACTTACCGCCGGGGGGGATTGTCCGGGACTGAACGCCGCGATACGCGGGGTATGCCGGGCGGCGTATGACCGGTACAACATGAATATAGTCGGCATTGCCCATGGATACCGGGGGCTTATTGATGAATCCTGGCGCATCTTACAGCCCGAGGATTTTGCCGGTATATTAACACGGGGAGGTACCATCCTGGGGGCCAGTCGGGAAAAGCCCTTCAAGAACCAGGGGAAGGTCCAACACGGGGCCGACGAAATTAGAGGGGATAAGGTGGGGGCCATTATAGAAAACTACCGGAAGCTCAACCTTGACTGCCTGGTGGTCTTGGGGGGGAACGGGACCAATACCACTGGATACCTCCTGGCTCAGGAAGGGCTCAATGTTTTAGGGCTCCCTAAAACCATAGACAACGACATCATGGGTACGGATAGGGCCTTTGGTTTTCATTCAGCCCTGACTATAGGGGTGGAAGCCATAGACCGGCTTCATTCCACCGCCCAAAGCCACAGCCGGGTGATTGTGATAGAACTCATGGGCCACAAAGCCGGGTGGCTTGCCCTTTACGCCGGGATCGCAGGCGGCGGGGACGTGATCCTCATTCCGGAGATTCCCTACACGATTAAAGCCATAGGCCGGCACTTGGAAGCCCGCCTTCAAAGCGGCAAGAACTTTTCCATCGTGGTCGTTGCCGAAGGCGCCCTTTCGGTGGAGGAAGCCAAAATGGAGAAGAAGGAGCGGAAGAAATACCGCGAACAGTCAGGCGCCCCTTCTGTAGCCTACCGGGTTGCACGGGAAATCGTGGCGGAGACCGGCATGGAAACTCGGGCCGTGGTCCTGGGCTACGTGCAGCGGGGCGGCGTACCTGTCGCCTCGGACCGGGTCCTTGCCACAAGCCTGGGAACTGCGGCGGCGGAGCTTCTGGCCCGGGGGGAATACGGCAGGATGGTCGCCCTTACCGGCAGCGAGATCGGTTCCGTGGACCTGAGCGTTCCCGCCGGCAAGGTCAAAACCGTGCCGGCGGATCACTACATGATAGACACCGCCGTTTCCGTGGGAACCTGCATGGGCGTGTGAGTCCTCTTTCTTTGTTCCGCCGCAACAGACTCTTAAAATTTTTGCCCCGGGCGGTTGCCGTTTCCCCGCCGTTTTTTTATGTTATAATCATGGATTACGAAAAGTTTACAATAAAAGCACGGGAAGCCCTGAATGACGCTTCCGTAATCGCCCAAAAAGAAGATCATTCCCAGGTTGAGATTGAACATCTTCTTTTGGCCCTGCTCAGGCAGGAAGACGGGATAGTCCGGCCCCTCGTCGAACAGGTAGGTGCGGAGGCGGATAAACTTATCCGGGATACTGAGGCTCTGATCAAGGCGAGTCCCCGGGTGTACGGGGAGGCGGCGCAGCTTTTCTTTTCTTCCGCCGCGTCCAAGGTTCTGGCTAAAGCTGAAGCCGAGGCCGCGTCTCTTAAAGACGACTATATCGCTGCCGAACATCTGCTTATCGCCATTGCCGCCGGGGAAGGGAAGGCGGCGGAACTCCTCAAGAAGGCGGGGATTACGAAGAGCGGGATCCTGAGCGCGTTGAAGCGGATCCGGGGGAATGTCCGGGTAACGGATCAAAACCCAGAGGGTAAGTACCGGGTCCTGGACAAATATTGCCGGGACCTTACCGCCTTGGCGCGGCAGGAAAAACTCGATCCCGTGATAGGCCGGGACGAGGAGATACGCCGGGTGATGCAGGTCCTTTCCCGGCGGACCAAGAACAACCCGGTACTCATCGGGGAGCCGGGAGTGGGGAAGACGGCCATTGCCGAGGGGCTGGCCCGGCGCATCGTGGCCGGGGACGTGCCCGAAGGGCTCAAGGGGAAGAAACTGTTGGCTCTGGACCTTGGCGCTTTGGTAGCCGGGGCGAAGTTCCGGGGCGAATTCGAGGAACGCCTCAAGGCGGTGATCCACGAGGTGCAGGCTTCCGAAGGAAAGATCATTCTTTTCATCGACGAACTCCATACTCTGGTAGGCGCGGGGGCCGCCGAGGGGGCTACCGACGCTTCCAATTTATTGAAGCCCGCCCTGGCCCGGGGGGAACTCCGGTGCATAGGGGCCACCACGCTGGACGAGTACCGGAAACACATTGAAAAGGACGCGGCGCTGGAGCGGCGTTTTCAGCAGGTTTACACCGCGGAACCGACGGTGGAAGACACTATCGCTATTCTGAGGGGATTGCAGGAACGTTACGAGGTACACCATGGGGTTAGAATTAAGGACGAAGCCCTGGTAGCGGCGGCCACGCTGTCGAACCGGTACATCACGAGCCGGTTTCTCCCCGATAAGGCCATAGACCTGGTGGACGAGGCCGCGAGCCGGCTCAAGATGGAACTGGACAGCCGGCCTACGGAACTGGATAAGCTGGAACGAAAACTGTTGCAGCTTTCCATAGAAAAGCAGGCTCTGACTAGGGAAGAGGATACGTCTTCCCGGGAGCGGCTTGAAAAGCTGGAAAAGGAGATCGCCGACACCAGCGCCGGGCGGGATGCCATGAAGGCCCGGTGGGAGAACGAAAAGAAGGACATCCAGGCTATCAGGGAGATCAAACAGCAAATCGAAGAACTTAGAATAGAAGAAACCAGGTATGAGCGGGAAGGGAATCTGACAAAAGCCGCCGAGGTAAAGCACGGCAAAATTCCCGATGCGCAGAAGAAACTCATCCGGCTGGCTGCGCAAATGGAAGCGAAGCGGAATGCTTCCGCCAAGGGCGCTCAGGCTCTGCTCCGGGAGGAGGTGAGCGAGGAGGATATAGCCCGGGTGGTTTCTTCATGGACGGGCATACCGGTAGCGAAGATGCTGTCCGGGGAGCTGGGCAAGTACCTGGATTTGGAAAAGGTGCTTGAACAGCGGGTGGTGGGCCAGAAGCCCGCGGTAGAAGCTGTGGCGGACGCCATCAGGCGGAACAAAGCCGGGCTTTCCGACGAAGGCCGCCCCTTGGGTTCCTTCCTGTTCCTTGGGCCCACGGGGGTGGGCAAAACCGAACTTGCCAAAACTCTGGCGGAATTCCTTTTCAACGAGGAAAAGGCCCTGACCCGTATCGACATGAGCGAATACGGTGAAAAACACTCGGTAAGCCGTCTCCTCGGCGCGCCTCCCGGGTATGTGGGGTATGAGCAGGGCGGCCAGCTTACGGAAGCGGTACGCCGCCATCCGTACAGTGTGATCCTCTTTGACGAGATCGAAAAGGCCCACCCGGAGGTATTCAACGTGTTCCTTCAGATCCTGGACGACGGCCGCCTTACCGACGGCCAGGGCCGGGTTGTGGACTTTAAAAATGTGATAATCATCATGACCAGTAACCTGGGGTCCGATTTGATCCTGTCCGCCGGGAAGGAAGAAGACATCCGCGCCTCCCTGATGGAACTGCTCAAACAGAGTTTCCGTCCCGAATTCTTGAACCGCATTGACGAGACGGTGATATTCAACCGCCTGGGCCAGGACGAAATCAGAAAGATCGTTGACATACAGTTCAACCGCCTGGCCGCCCGTATTGCCGCCGGACGGAAGATCACCCTAACGCTTACCCAGGCCGCCAGGGACCTGCTGGTTGAACGGGGGTATGATCCCCTCTTTGGCGCACGGCCTCTGAAGCGTACCATCCAGGCGGAACTGGAGAATCCTTTGGCCAAGGCCATCATCGCCGGAACCCTCAAAGAAGGCGACCGGATTACCGCAGACCGCGTCCCGTCCGGCAAAGGCCAGGCGGACGGGGGAGGGCTTGTGTTTACCGCTTCCCCTAAAACCTAAGCGGCTTAGGGTACGGGGGGTAAAGCGGGAAAAACCGTCTTTAAATCAATGACCAAGCCCGGCAGTACCGAAACCGGCGCTTGATTCGAGGTATATTTAGTTCATCTTCCGGATCAGCCAGGCCATAGGCGTTTGCTACGAACTGGTCTTGTTCACGGGTATAGACCTGTACCGAGGCGGAATCGGGCTCCACGATCCAGTATTCCCGTACCCCGGCCTTACGGTAATGGTGGAATTTTAACAGCCGGTCTTTTTGGGCTGTGGAGGGAGACAGGACTTCGATCACCAGGTCTGGAGCCCCGTTTGTCCACTTTTGCGGGATCGCAGACAACCGCGATATCCGGTTCCACCACCGTATCGTCGCTTTGATCCTCCTGGGGATACAGTCTGACCCCAAAGGGAGCGATAAACGCCTCGCAGGGTTTCCCTTTTAGAAAACTTTTTATTTGAAAAAACAGCTCCCCGCACACCCGCTGATGGATGGTAAGGGGAAGTTATGTGCCATGCCCTAAAATTATTGGAAAATAAGTTGTAAGAACACTTGACAAGAAAGTATAAATAATACATCCTAAAAGAAATTGTAATTGAAAGGTACTTGACACAAGGAGGATTTTCATGTACAATAAAGCAACCAGCAGTTACACCTTTACAATATGCAACTATTGATTGGTTAAGATTTCCATTAGTAATTTTTGTTATATTTATACACAGTTTTGGTTTACCGGAAACTGTTAATTTACGTGAAATAAATTTTTTCGCTCTTTCCGGCATGGATATATACAATATAACCCGCATAATTGTAAGAAAAATTGCTTCGATTTGCAATGATAGCTTTTTTCTTTTTTCCGGTTTTCTTTTTTTTCTTAATACAAATGTATGGAATAAAGCGATATATTTCAAAAAATTAAAAACAAGGATTAACACATTATTAATCCCATATTTGTTATGGAATATTATTAATGTGATTATTCGTCCGGTTATAATAATTGGAGGGCGTTTAATAAAAAAAGACGGGGATTGGGATCGTATGTCAATTTTTTTCAATGAATTGTTGGAAAAAGGAATATGGAATATATTTTGGCATTATAATACATGGGGA
>JAIRLK010000270.1 GCA_031259515.1 Treponema sp.
CAGCAATTTTACATTTACCCTTGTAGGGGCACAATTCTGCGGATCAGTGACTCCTTTCCCTCCTCGAAACCGCCAAATTTGGCCATTTAGAGGCTATTTTTATATCCCACCCCGGCTCAAATGGCCTGAATGTAAAATTGCTGATGAGGCAATGCATTTTCTTGACAGCCTGAAAATTTAGGCTGTATAATTACATCAGCTTGTGTTGACGATATGAGTTGACTTGATGATCGAAACACAATTCCCATTAACGATGGATGCCGCGCTGGCGTATACCATCCAACTAAAACGGCGAGGAGGATCTAACATGACTCGAAAGAAAAAACAAAAAGATGCGGAGGAAAATAACATGACAAGGAGCATAATGATGAAGACAAAGCCTTATTTTACGGCGACGGCCGTCCTGCTGACCCTGGCATTTGCCACGGCAGTATTGGGGTCCTGTACGAAGAAAGAAGGAGAGGCGAAGCCGGGAGAGGCCGAAAAAGTTGAGCTCACCGTCTGGGAATCCACCAATGGGCCGGACGAGTTTATCAGGCAGGCCGGGAAAGCCTATACCGAAACCCATCCCAATGTAACGATTAAATTCGTCAATGTTGAACTGGGGGATTCGGTCAATCAGATTGCCCTGGACGGTCCCGCCGGAGTAGGGCCCGACCTTTTCGCGGCCCCCCATGATCGCCTGGGAGAACTGGTAACCAACGGCCACATTCTGCCGACGGCAAACCCAGGTTCGATCAACGACAAACTGTTGGGGGCCTGCCGTACCGCCGCTACCTATAACGGCGTTCAGTACGGATACCCCGTGTCAGCAGAAACCTACGCGCTTTTCTATAATAAGGCGCTTATCAGCGAAAGCGAGGTCCCCAAAACCTGGGATGACATGTTCACCTACATAAAAAATTTCAAGGTTCCGGGTAAGTATCCTTTTGTCATGGATGTAGGCAATGCGTATTATTCTATCCTCTTTACCACCACGGGCGGGAACCGGCTCTTTGGCCCCAGCGGTACGGATACCAAAAATACCAACCTCAATTCCGAAGCCGCCGTTACCGGAATGCGGTTCTTCCAGAGTATGCGCCAGATCATAAACATACCGGCGGCGGACATTAATACCTCGGTAGCCGACGGCGCTTTCCAGGCGGGGAACGCGGCGATGCATATTTCCGGACCCTGGAACGTGATGAACTTCATTAACGCCGGTCTGGACATTGGCGTTGCGCCGCTTCCCAGTTTGCCCGGAGAAAGCGTCCCGGCGGCTTCCTTCTCCGGTACCAGGATGATGTTCGTATCGGCCTACTCGGATCACAGCGACGAGGCCAACGATTTCGGAGCGTTCCTGGTAAGCCCCGGGATGCAGCAGTTGCGGGCCGGCATCACCAATACCCTGCCGGCTATTGATACGCCTACGGACAACCCCTATGCCGCAGGCTTTGTGGAACAGCTCAAGTACGCGTTCCCCATGCCGTCAATTCCGCCCATGTCGAAATTCTGGGATGCCATGAACGCGGCAAGCGCGAATATCTGGAACGGCGCGGATGTCAAGGCCGAACTTGACGCCTGCAATGCCGTTATCCTGTCTACTAATTAAAAGCGGACGGTCCGGTACGCCGGGCTGTCCTGAGATTCCTCAAAGGCGGTGAACTATGCCGGAAAAGAAGGCTCGTATTAATATGGATGCCGAGCGCTCTAAGGTGCTGATCGCGTCTCTCGCTTTCATGGGATTAGGGCATATCATTTTCTTGAAACAGTATCTGAAAGGAATACTGTTTGCCCTTATTGAAATAGTGATGATCCTGTTTTCGCCCCGGGTGGTTACGGTCCTGTATCACCTTGCCACCTTGGGTACGCCTAAACCGGATCTGCCTATACGCCAGCGGGATAACTCAGTCTTTATGCTCATCGACGGGGTTATGATTCTGGCTCTGTTGGGCTTATACCTGGCCATTTATGTGATCACGGTCCGTAGCGCCCTAAGGACCTGGGATGAGTATAAGATCACCGGCAGGATGTCCCGGAGCGTAAACCCGTTTAACGAACTCCTCAACAAGGCGTTCCCCATTCTGGGCCTTAGTCCCGCAGTCCTGCTTATCGTGTTTTTTGTCATCGTGCCTCTGGTGTTTTCGATTCTTGTGGCCTTCACCAACTATTCTACCCCGGATCATATACCCCCCAATAACACGGTGGACTGGGTGGGGGCTCAAAACTTTTTAGCCATGTTCGGGGGCGAGAAAACCTGGACCGGCGCTCTGGGCCGCGTCGCCCTGTGGACTCTTGTCTGGGGCGCTCTGGCCACCAGTACCTGCTACTTCGGCGGGACCATACTGGCGGTGGTCCTTCACGAAAGCAAGATCAAGATCATCCCCTTTTTCAGGACGATCTTTATTCTGCCCTACGCTGTACCGGCGGTGGTTTCTATGCTGGTCTGGCAAAATCTCCTCAACGGGTCTTTCGGTACGGTGAACAAGACCCTTATCGCCCTGGGTATCCTCCGGGAAGGCGCCGTCATCCCTTGGCTTTCCAGCCAGTGGCTGGCCAAATTCACCTGCGTCCTGGTGAATTTCTGGGCCGGGGTTCCCTATTTTATGCTTTTGGTAACCGGCACCCTTACGGCCATATCAAAGGACATTTACGAGGCTTCGAGCATAGACGGGGCCAATAAATTTCAGACCTTCGGCAAGATCACCCTGCCTTTGGTTCTCTACCAGACTATGCCCCTTATCATCATGTCCTTTACGTTCAATATAAATAACTTTGGCGCTATCTTCTTCCTTACCGGAGGCCAGCCCATAGTTGCCGACACTACTACTACCAGCGCCGCCGGCACGGACATCCTTGTTACCTGGATATACAAACTTACCATTACCCTTATGGATTACAAGTACGCTTCGGTTTTGGCGGTTATGATATTCATCGTTCTGGCGCCGTTCGCCGTCTTTAACTTCCGGCGCACGAAGTCCTTTAAAGAAGGGAGGGTATGATGTACGGGATAATCAAATTCATCAATAAAACAATCCTGCTGCTGTTTCTGATAATCGCCACTTGTTTTGTGTTTTATCCGCTGGTGTATGTGGTAAGCGGCGCGGTGTCCCCGGGAAATTCTATTTCCGATATGGCGATTGTTCCCTTTTCCAAGGGAATAACCTTCGAGCATTTCCGGCATTTGTTTCTGGAAACAAACTACGGCCTCTGGTTCCGCAACACCCTGCTCATCGCTGCCGCCACATCGGCTTTTACCGTGCTGACGGCGTCCCTGGGAGCTTATGTGTTTTCCCGGTTTTATTTTACCTTTAAGAAAAGCATGATGATGAGCCTTTTAGTGCTCCAGATTTTCCCCTCCTTTGTGGGCATGATAGCCATTTACGTTATCCTCTACCGTATCGGGGGACTGGACCGGCTTTGGGGGCTTGTGCTGGTGTACCTGGCGGGTAATGTTCCCTACAACACCTGGCTTGTAAAGAGTTACGTTGACACCGTGCCGGTTTCCCTTGACGAGGCCGCCCGCATAGACGGGGCCAACAATTTGCGCATCTTTTTTACGATTATTATGCCGGTGATAAAGCCCATTCTGATATTCCTTGCCATCTCCAGCTTCACTTCCCCGTGGATGGACTTTATCTTTCCCAAGATGGTGCTGCGCTCCAGTGAAAACCAAACTCTGGCCCTGGGGCTTTTCAGTTTTGTTACCGACCGGAAGAACGAGTTTACCAACTTTGCCGCAGGATCGGTAATCGTTTCTATACCCTTTGTCATCTTTTTCATGGTAACCCAGAAGATGCTTGTAACCGCGTTAGGCGGCGCGGCGGTGAAGGAATAGCAAGCGCCGGTAGAAGTAGTGTGGGGCTTTTTGGATCCTAGCAGTTTTATGCGCTTCGCGCATAAAATCCTAAAAAATCGCCGGTTAGTCGGTTTTTTACCGTGCAAACTGCCATCGAACCAAAGGTTCGCAGGAGCCCGATAATCGGGCTCCTGGGATCAGCTCAAAAATTTGTTGACAAGATACGCTATTTATGATACCTTTCTTCATAAATCACTTAATGCGTTAAGTAAAATAATCAGGAATTTGCGGGGTTTTGCCCCGTAAATTCCTGACTGATGGGGTATAAAAATGAATAAATCCGTACTAAAAAACACCGCTTCTTTGCCGAATATCCCTTGGGAGGATAGGCCTTCGGGCAGTAATCCCCAAAAAGAGGTTCTGTGGCGGTACTCCGGAAATCCGATCATTCCGCGTAATCTGACCTTACATTCCAATAGCATTTTTAACAGCGCCGTAGTGTCCTACAAAGACGGCTTCGCGGGAGTGTTCCGGTGCGATGATACTTCCCGGCGCATGAACATTCACGCGGGCAGGAGCCGGGACGGTATAAACTGGACGATTAACGACGAGGTGATAGGCTTCATCAAAACCGATCCCGGCCTGCCGGATTCGGAGTACAAGTACGATCCCCGTGTAGTATTTGTGGAGGACCGCTGGTACATCATCTGGTGCAACGGATACCACGGCCCCTGTATCGGGCTGGGGTACACCTTTGACTTTGAAAAATTCTATCAGATGGAAAACCCCCTGATGTTCTTCAACCGGAACGGCGTCCTTTTTCCCCGCAAGATAGGTAAAAATTATGCCATGCTGAGCCGCCCCAGCGATTCGGGGCATACGCCCTTTGGAGATATAGTCTATTCCGAAAGCCCGGATCTTACCTTTTGGGGTAAACACCGGCATGTGATGGCCCCCCTTAATGAACAAAGCGGCTGGCAGAGCACGAAGATAGGCGCGGGTCCGGCCCCCATAGAAACATCCGAAGGCTGGCTTCTCTTCTATCACGGGGTACTGACAAGCTGTAACGGCTTTGTCTATTCCTTCAGCGCGGCCCTTCTTGACCTTGATGAACCCTGGAAGGTCATAGCCCGCGCCCGGCCCTATCTGATTAACCCTCGGGAACCCTACGAATGTGTCGGCGATGTGCCGAATGTTACCTTTCCCTGCGCCTGTCTTGCGGACGGTGATACGGGCAGGCTGGCAATCTACTACGGCTGTGCGGATACCGTAACCGGCCTCGTCTTTGGTACGGTTGAGGAAGTGGTGGATTTCGTAAAATCCAACGCGGTGTAATTTTTCATCAGTATGTTGAGGCTGTTCCAAAACTAAGTCGCAAACTTCCGGTACGGGATGCGGTTTCGCGAAGCGGGGAACGGGTTGACCCACGGATAATCAGCTTATGGGGGATGATTATTTCGGGATCGGCGGTGAAGGCTCAGGGCGGCCCATTCGCCGATCTCGTTTAGGGACTGGATAATAGGTGTGAGCCGGGGGATAAAAAAGTTTGAGCTTTCAATGTTGTCAAATCCGGCGACCGAAACATCTTTCGGGATGCGGATGCCTTTATCCTTCAATATCCGTCGGTTGCCCGGTTACATCCGTGTGTCCTGAATCAGTGTTAAAAGTTCCGAGGGAGCGTCAATGATGCGCTGGGCGCCAGCTTTTTCCAGGACATCCCGGGTGCGGAAACCCCAGCTTACCCCTAGGGCGTGACATTCGGCGGCTTTGGCGGTTTCTATGTCAATTTCCGAGTCCCCGGCGAATATGGCGTCCCGGGGGGTGCGGCCCAGTTCCATCAAGATATCCCATAGGGCGGTAGGATCGGGCTTGCGTGGCTGGCCAGGACGATCCCCTTGAACGGCATCGAAGGAATGAGGGGGGAAGATGTCTTTGATGACAAGCTGTGCGACGGGATCAGGCTTGTTGGTAAGGACTGCGGTTTTAACGCGCCGCCGCCTAAGTTCCGCCAGGAGTTCCTGAATACCGGGATAGGGCTTGGAATAAATCAGGGGATCTTCCGCATAGAACTTGACGGCCCGGGCGGCCACGGTTTCGACGGTTTTTTCATTCTTCCCGGCATCCGGAGGCAGGGCCAAAGATGCCAGACGCTTTATGCCCCAGCCTACCTTGGAGAGGTAGACGTCCCGGCTGACCGGCGGAAACCCGCAGGCTTGCAAAGCCCGGTTCATAGAATGAGCTATATCATCCAGCGTATCCACTAAGGTTCCGTCTAAATCAAATATGACGCAGGTAAATTTCATGTACCCCTCACTCTCAACCCTATTGTATCAATTTTATGAGCGCTATACTATGATTAGTATACCTATGAAAGGGAGTTGCTATTCATGAATACGATTGCTGAAACCTTGGAAAAAATTGGTATCGTCCCGGTCATAAAGATCGACGATCCTGCCCAGGCGGTTCCTCTTGCCCATGCGCTTATCGCTGGCGGCATCCCCTGTGCGGAAGTTACCTTCCGTACCGTCCAGGGCGAGGAAGCCATACGCCGTATCAAGGAGGAAGTTCCAGATATCCTCGTCGGCGCGGGGACGGTTCTTACGGTTGACCAGGTTGATAGAGCCGCAGCCGCCGGCGCGGCCTTTGCCGTGAGCCCCGGCTATAATCCCCGGATTGTGGAGCGGTGCCGGGAAAAGGGCATCCCCATCTTCCCCGGCTGTTCAACCCCTTCAGACGTTGAAATCGCCCTGGAAGCGGGCCTTACGAACCTCAAGTTTTTTCCCGCGGAACAGGCGGGCGGTCTGGACTACATCAAAGCCCTGGCCGGCCCCTTCCCCCAGGTACGTTTTATGCCCACTGGGGGAATCAACGCCTCCAACATCGCCGCTTACCTTGCCTTCGAGAAGATTCTGGCCTGCGGCGGTTCCTGGATGGTTGGCGCGGACCTCCTTAAAGCCGGGAACTACGAAGGAATTACCGCCCTGTGTAAGGAAGCGGTACGCAACATCCTGGGCTTTTCCCTGGCCCATATAGGGATCAACGCCCAAAACGCAGAGGAAGCCCTTAAAGCCGCAGGTCTATTTGAAGCCTTCTTCGGCTTTACCTCCAAAGACGGCAATTCATCGGTGTTTGCCGGCGACGGGGTGGAGATCATGAAGTCTCCCTATCTGGGCAAAAACGGCCATATCGCCATTGCCGTGAACAGCCTCCTCCGGGCCCAGGCCCATCTGGAACGCCGGGGCGTGGCCTTCAACAAAGAAAGCGCCAAAACCGACGCCAAAGGCGCCGTGATTGCCATCTACCTTAAGGACGAGATAGCGGGCTTTGCGGTACATTTGGTACAGAAGAAGCGATAGGTCCCGGCCAGTGCGGGGAGAGTTGCGGGGCAAAGCTCCCCGGCCCATCCCCCGCAGGCGGCTGAATTGTTACGTTAATTCAATATATTCCCTCGAAAAATTTTAGGGGCAAAGCCCCATAGTCTCTTATTCATTCTACACTTATGATGAATTGATATGGAACTTGCAGAAGAAATGAGGGTATCGGAGTTTTATGCGCGAAGCGCATAAAACTCCTGGATTAATTTTGAGGCAATGCGCCCTGTTTTATCATGCTTCCCAAAACATTGAAGATTTGGTAGATTTTATTAGGGCATAGCCCTTTTGGGTTTAATATCCCGCTGGAGATGGTGAAAATGAAAAAACTTCTATTGTTCATTTGTTGTGCGGTAACATCGTTATGTTCTCTTTATGCCCGGCCCCAGACGGAGGCCGGTACGGACGCCCCCCTTCGGGTAGGCATTATGCCTGACGCCGATTCCCTCCCCTTAATGGTTGCCCGGGACGAGGGCCTCTTTGTCCGGGAAGGGGTAGACGTGGAGCTTATCGTATTCTCGAATCCCCAGGAACGGGACGCTGCCATTCAGACCGGGCGCCTTGACGGGGCGATCTCGGATCTTCTGGCGGCGGCCTTTTTTGCCGCCGGTGGGTTCGATACCAAGGTAACCAGCCTGACCGACGGCCGTTACGGGATCGTGGCCTCTCC